>NZ_JBFRMK010000080.1:0-13600 GCF_041470405.1 Shewanella sp. 10N.286.45.A1 | reverse complement strand
ATACTGATTGGTATTACTACTGCTAGATGGGTAAACGCCCGTTAAACGATAATGCTAAGGTAGTGCTATCGACATATTCTAGCTCGCCGCCGACTGGCACACCATGCGCAATACGGCTGACGGCTAACTCATGATTCTTTGCCATGTCTGCAATATAGTGTGCGGTAGCATCACCTTCAACGGTTGGGTTGGTGGCCAAAATAAGCTCTGTCACCTCCCCTGAGGCTAAATGAGTCTCTAACAACGCCAAACCCAGTTCATCTGGTCCTACACCATCAAGCGGTGACAGATGACCCAACAGTACAAAGTAGCGCCCTGTGAAATGTCCCCCAGCTTCAATGGCAAGCACATCTGCGGGGGTTTCAACCACGCAAATAACGCTCGAGTGGCCGCGTTTTGTACTCACGCATATCGGGCAGTAAGTTTCTTCGGTAAATGTACGACAAGACTGGCAGTGACCCACTTCCGACATCGCACGTCCTAATGAATCGGCCAGTTTACTGCCCGCCTTACGATCACGCTCTAACAGCTGAAACGCCATACGCTGCGCAGATTTAGGCCCCACGCCCGGGAGGCATTTAAGTGATTGGATAAGCTCATCAACAAGTGGACTAAATTTCATTTAACATTCCGTATAGCAAGGCAGTTAGCAGCCTAAAATAATAATATTGATTTTGAAGTGACGCTGACGATGTTAAAGCCCTACGCACACCCAAACAAATGAGTCGCGAATATTAGCATAGAAAAATGCTACAGCAGCTATATTCACAGCAAGCGAGTGTCCTCTATTGCAAAGCGCCTATGAAACAACCACAAAAAAGCCCAATCTAAATTGGGCTCTTAACTTCAACAGACACATCTTGACTGTAATTAGCAGCCAATAAACCTTGCCTTAGAACGGCATCTTCATGCCTGGTGGAAGTTGCATTCCGCCAGTGACTTCAGCCATTTTGTCTTTTTGATTCTCTTCAACGCGACGAGCAGCATCGTTACATGCCGCTGCGATAAGATCTTCTAGCATCTCTTTATCGTCTTCAAGCAGGCTTGCGTCGATATCAACTTTACGCACACTGTGCGAACCAGTCATGGTAACTTTAACAAGGCCAGCACCGGCTTCACCAGTCACTTCCATGCGTGCAATCTCTTCTTGCACTTTAGCCATTTTGTCTTGCATCTGCTGGGCTTGCTTCATCAAGTTGCCCATACCGCCTTTTCCAAACATACTCTGATTCTCTTCTATTATTTATCACAACAAATAAACTGCGCTAATCTTACTAAATATAGAACGATTAGCAATGAAAGCTGAAATTTCAATTGTAAAATTATGACTCAGGTAACCGCTTAAAGTTCGACATATCGACCAATTCTATCGATTTTCCCTTATTAACCAGTAATTCTGGCGCATAAGATAGTGAGTCTGGCGTCAATTGTGCGCCCATGTGTTCGCTCAACCAGCGCACGTTATCATCAGTTATCATCCCGTGATGCGCTTGCGCTAATATCTCTTTATGAAAACGACGTCTCACTTCAAGTGGGGTCTCACGCGAGCTATCGACTCCCACGGAGATCCGAACCTCACTAGCCTCCCCGAGTGCTTTACTCATCGCCTCTTCTAGCTGCTTAATCGCCACATCAGCGCTAAGGTGCTTTTGATCTGGTTTAAGTAATAATGACAGAGGCTGCTCAAACTGATGACAAACCGAGTTCACAGCAAGCTGTCTGACTCGACCGCCCACTTCAAGATCCGCCATAAACCGATACCATTTAAGATCGATATCATTACCCGTTATCTCACCGCTAGGTAGTGCAGGTAAGTTTAACTCAACATCCTGAACTGAAGTTGAATCAAGCGATGTAACTGCTGGCTTATTCCCCTGTAACTCTGGATGATTTTGTGGCTGAACCGTTTGTTTAATTTCTTCAGTGGCATTGTCCGACGTTTCATTGGCTGCTTTACCAGTGTCTTTGTCACCAGCTACATCATCGAACCTAGGCGTTGGATCTTGCGCGTGAGGTTCTTCCCACGGCGGCCTATCAAAAGGCTCCTCTTGGCTGTCAACATTTGCAAGCCCTTCATTTACCTTCGGCGATTCGCAGCTAGCGTCAGCTATTGCAGGTTCACTATTGTCTATTTCGGATTCAGGCTTAGGCTTTCTAACAGGTGGAGCAAATGGTTTTCGCTCAGTGGCGGACTTTTTTGTTGAACTCTCCTGAGGATCTTCTTCACCTATTCCGTCGAGCAATGAATCTCTAGCGGCTAATACAGCATCCAAGATGTCATCGCTTGCTGAGCTAGCAGCTACGCTGGTTTGACTTGTTAGCTGACTAGGCGCTTGTGAAGTCACTATTGCTGCTGACTGCGCGGCGTTTTGTCTGCTGTCGGTGATCTCTTGCGCTAAAGGTTCGGACTGCTCTGGTGCAAAGTCAAAATCGTTGCTATCGATGTCGGTATCGTATGCGCCCGCGTACTGCGAATATGCAGCAAGATCATCTTCACCAGCAAATTGGCTATCTTGAATAGCATTAGCCTGATGTTCCGACTTATTACTAGTATTGTCGACGGCTGCACTATTTATGCTTGAAGTTGTATCGCTTGACTCTGGCATTTGCTCAGCGGTATGACTTGATGTTGCTGCACCGGAGGCTGCCTCTATAGATTCTTGTCTTGGAGACGCCGGTTTAACATCACTCTGCTCTAGGCTCAACTCTTCAGTCTCTGCTTTATCTGAGCTTGTAAAGCCTTGGCTCTGTGCTTGACTGAGTATGACCGCCATTTCGCTATTCATACTCTCAAGCGTACTGGATTCTGAAGCGGCTGCGCCGGCTGCTAACTCAGGTTGTGGCTTAGTTGCAGCAACAGGATCTTGACTCGGCTGCTTACCATCGACGCTACCAGCGGTTAAAACTGTTTTTTTTTCTGCCACCTCTTCAGCTGGCACGGCGTTAACTTGCGCCTTTGGAGCAACTATTGCTTGCGGCTCGGTAGTCTCAGACAATGGTGTTATTGCAGGTGTTGTTGCCTGTGGAATAGCTATCGATGCTGGACTTTCAGTCACCCATTTACTGACAGGTTGCTCTGGCACAAATGTAACGGCTCTAAGTAGGGCCATCTCTAGCCCAGATTTAGGGTCTGGCGCATGAGGTAAGTCTTTACGCCCAGTCAGTAACAGTTGGTAATACAGTTGCACCTGCTCCGGTGATAGCTGCAGTGCAAAGGCTTTTATCTGCTCACTATAAAGCGACATTTGTGCCGCGGCGGGAGCAAATTGGGTCAAAGTAATTTGATGCAGTAACTCTAATAAGCTGCGTAATACCTCTTCAGGTTCAGCGCCAAAAGACAATACACCAGCGCTGACTTGCATCAGTGCCATAACGTCAGCTTTTGCGAGTGCTTCAAGCAGGGCAATAACCTGTTTTTCATCAATGCTGCCAAGCATCGTTTGCACCAACTCAAGTTTCACTTGCCCAGCACCAAACGCTATCGCCTGATCGGTCAAACTCAATGCATCACGCATACTGCCATTGGCGGCTTTTGCTAGTAGCGTTAATGCTGAAGCTTCAAACTCTAACGATTCAGCAGTTAACACATTGGCTAACTGATCACTGATTTCGTCTTGAGTTAGGCTTTTCAAATTAAACTGCAAGCAACGCGACAATACCGTTACCGGTAAACGTTGAGGGTCGGTTGTCGCCAACAGAAACTTTACATGCTCTGGCGGCTCTTCAAGCGTTTTGAGCAGTGCATTAAAACTGCTGCGAGACAGCATATGCACTTCATCAATCAGGTAGACTTTGTAACGACCACGGCTAGGACGATACTGAACATTATCAAGAAGCTCTCGGGTATCATCAACTTTGGTGCGCGACGCTGCATCAACCTCAATAAGATCAACAAAACGCCCCTCTGCGATCTCTACACACGCTGAACACTGACCACAGGGCGTTGCTGTGACACCTTGTTCACAATTTAAGCCTTTGGCGAAAAGACGTGCAAGACTGGTTTTACCCACTCCTCGTGTGCCAGAAAACAGATAAGCATGGTGCAATCTTTGCTGAGTGAGCGCATTGGTTAGTGCATGTAAAACATGCGACTGACCAACCATTTGCTCAAATTTGGCAGGGCGCCACTTTCTGGCCAACACCTGATATGACATGGAACTCCCCAACGTGTCATGAATATGATTACGGGAGCACGCTCCTCGACTTATTTGAACAATAGCATGCAAAGGTTTTACATGCTATATCAAGCGTTCAAGGAGCGGTTTGGCGGTGATTAAATCACCTTAATCTAACCAATGTGTTTGATTATTCGCCTTCGAATTCACACAGGCTGAGTAATTCTAAATCCATTGTCTCTAAACGCTTCTCACCACCAAGATCTGGTAGTGAAATAACGAATGCAGCGTGATTGACTTGGCCGCCAAGATTACGGATAAGCTTAACAGTCGCTTCAATCGTACCGCCCGTCGCTAATAAGTCATCAACAACCAATATCTTATCTTCGCTGGTAATGGCATCAACATGAATTTCTAACACATCGTGACCATACTCTAACTCGTAACTTTCTGAGATAGTCTCTCTTGGTAGTTTGCCTGGCTTACGTACGGGAACAAAACCTATACCTAACTCGAGTGCTAAAGGTGCGCCAAATAAGAAACCACGGGCTTCAGTGCCGACAACTTTAGTAAAACCTTGCTCCTTGTAGTGTTCAACTAAAAGACCAATTGTAAGTTTATACGCTTGTGGATCTTCTAATAAACTAGTCACATCTCTAAATAAAATACCCTCTTTAGGGTAGTTAGGGATGGTTTTAATGCTGTTCTTTATTAGTGCCAAGCTGTCAGTATTCATTACCATAATTATTTACTTTATCTAATTTAATTTTGCTGACACATGCCAAAGTAACGCGTAGGCAGAATGTCATCGAAGTGTAAAAATCGGCATAAAGCTTAAGCCGCTTTATCGCCAGTTGCAACAATGGATCGCCAGAAGTGTTGCCTTTAACAGCGCTATTTGTTGCAACTATTGTTCACCCTCACAATAAGCTATTCATACAGTAATGATTTAACTTTTATATTCAGTACGATGCAACAATACAGTCGAGCGCTTAATCTTCTATTTCAGGGATACTTCTTAAGTAAACAATCAGTCCAGTACCGATACATACCAGCATAACTTTCACCCAGATCAGCGGCACTATCGCGATGCTGATAACAAAACTGAGGCTACTAACAATGTATGCTTTCTTCTTTAAGCCTTTTTTAATCGCACCCTTGGCTTGCCAATCTCGCAGCGCTTCAGAAAACCATGGGTGAGTCATTAACCATTGATACAGCCTATCACTGGACCGAGCAAAGCAGTACGCCGCTAATAAGATAAACGGCACCGTTGGCAATATAGGTAACAAAATACCAATCAAGCCTAATGCCAAACTGCAAAGGCCTGCCAACAAAAAGAAACCACGTTTTAACGCCATCAAATCACCTAAAAACAAAAAGCCACTCATAAAGAGTGGCTAGTATACCTCAGCAATAATGAAAGAGAGCTTAAATTAGCCCCATCACCTTTAGCCAAGACAAACTTGCTGGCAATGTCGGTAACAACATTACTAGAATAAAACCAATAAAATAAACAATGTTAAATGGGTCTTTAAACGGCTGACTCATGACTTCCTCTACGACTGTTGTTAACGACATTTATTGATCTAGATCAATTTTTCGCGCCATTATAGAGTTTCATCACGCCGATAGAAAGCTTATTGACCAATAAACTGTCGAATAATCCCTTTAGCACTCAATTGAAGTAAGAGTTCTGTGCAACCTTGTTGTAAAACCTCAGGTTCAATGCTAGTAAAAGTACTTAATAACCAATCAATTAGATCAGCATATTGTACTGACTCAAATTGCGACATGTAAGCTAACACCTGTGCGGTTAGCGGATTAAGCTGTAAAAAACTCACTTCATCGTCGAAATCAGCGTAAATGCAGAAAAACTGTGGTGCTTCGGTTGGCTCAGATGGGCGGTAATCCTCACTAATATGCTGTACATCAAAAGTGTATTGAGCAATTTGTGACGTAGAGGAAACACTGAGCGCAATTGCTGTAATGACACCTGCATCCGTCGCATTAATGAGCTTCTGCTGAGGGCTTTCTTGAGCCACTGCCACGACGAGTTCAAGCCACTCATAATGAGCTAGCTCCAACATAAACGGCGGATCTTGCTCTGTTGCTGTATATTCAGTTTGTAAAAACAGCAGAAACTCTTGAGCAATTTCAATAAAAATGGGAGTGTGACAATCATGTTCAACAAAAAATTGCTGCACTCTTTGCTGCCAGTCTTGTTCGCTGTATAAACTCTTCAATACCGGGAAAGCATTAGAGACAAATCCATCAACATTATTAAAAAAAAGTTCTCGGTAAATTTTCATTCGCCGAGCTTCAATCCCTTCTGGTAATGGGTTTGATGGATCTTTAATGTAATCCATGAAGTTTTGTTGGGTTTCGATAAAACTCATCAAGCACTCCTTTTTAAACTGGCAATATGCCGATTTTGGTAATCATGGATCTGATTAATCTCAAGCATTAACTCACTGGTGGCAGGAATATTAAAATCTCGCTCTAATAGCGTTGGAAAGGCGCCATGAAATTGATGGCACGCATCAAGCAATTTCCATACAGGATCGATGATATCTGCACCATGAGTATCAACCATCAAATCTTCAGCTTCTTCATAGTGACCAGCGATATGTAAGTACTGGATCCTATCCGTTGGCATAGCTTGCAAATATTCAAGTGCATCATATTGATGGTTAATAGAATTAACATAGATATTATTAACGTCCAGCAGCATCTTACAATCAGCCTCTTGCAGCACTGCACAGACAAATTCTTGCTCAGACATCTCGGCGCCTGGGGCGGCATAAAAAGATACATTCTCTAAGATAAGTGGTCGCTCAATAATATCTTCTACTTGCTTGACCCGCTGCGCCACATGACGCACCGCTTCACCTGTAAACGGAATAGGCATTAAGTCATACATATGCCCGGAGCCAGAACAATAGCTCAAATGCTCTGAGTAAGTTTTTATCTGATGTTGATCAAGAAAGTTTTTGACGTTTTTGACAAACTGCACATCGAGCGGTGCTGGACTACCTATTGATAGTGAAAGACCATGACAATAAAACTCATGCTTTTCAGTTAATGCTCGAAATTGACGACCAAACTTACCACCCAGCGTCATCCAATTTTCAGGCGCCACTTCAAAAAAATCAATGCCAGCGGGGACTGCTTGGCAAAATTCATCCAACATTTCTCGTCTTAAGCCGAGACCCACTTGTCCTTTATTTGTCATACTGCTTGCCCGTCAATTATTGGGTTAAATTAACAAATAGGGCCAGCAAACGCTGGCCCCGTTTTACTAATCATAAAGCTTACTTAGAACCACCGCATTTACCTTCACCACACTTACCTTCTTTCTTAGCTTTCTTGTCGCCGCCGCACTTACCTTCGCCACACTTACCTTCTTTGGCTTTAGACTTAGCCTTGTCGCCGCCACATTTACCTTCACCACACTTGCCTTCTTTGGCTTTCATTTTATCTTCGCCACATTTACCTTCGCCACACTTACCTTCTTTGGCTTTCTTTTTGTCTGCGCCGCATTTACCTTCGCCACACTTACCTTCGCCTTCAACTAACTGGTAACCGGCTTGCATTTCACTAAAACCAAATGGGCTTGCTTGAACAGATGCAGCCAAAGAGCTTCCAAGTACAACAGCACCAACAGCAACAGTTACAGCAGTCTTATTAACTAGTTTCATAATATCTTCCTTCTTGATTTAATCTACAGTATTTCGGTTACCAACAATGTATTTTGCTGGCTTGCTTAAAGAGACCTGAACAGCAACAAATAAATTTCAAATTTTTATACACTCATCACATTTACAGCTCATAAAACCTGATAGAGCAACCTTGTTTATATCTATTAGTCACAGTTTGGTGGCTGTTTCGTTATATTTGGCATATAAAAACCATAACAAATGGCTATATTTCTAACCAACACCTGCCACACAAGCCAGACCTCCCAGTTGTAGTACGTTATTTTTTGATTCCCTGTCATACAAAACTCGCTTTAGTTTGGTACCACAGAGCGCATGATGTAGAATGCAGCGCCTTTTTAAACTTATTGAGTGAACTGTTCTGTGCGAGTAATTTTGGCGCCTATGGAAGGTGTTGTTGATGATTTAATGCGTGAAATTCTTTCAGCCATTAATCCCTATGATTTAATGGTGACCGAATTTGTGCGGGTTGTTGACCAGTTGTTGCCTGAAAAAGTGTTTTACCGGATCTGTCCTGAGCTTAAAACCAATGGAGAGACAGCTTCCGGCACTCCCGTAAGAGTGCAATTACTTGGCCAGGAGCCTGGTTGGATGGCAGAAAATGCTATTAGAGCGATCGAGATGGGCTCAAAAGGTGTCGATGTAAATTTTGGCTGCCCCGCTAAAATGGTTAATCGCAGCAATGGTGGCGCAGTGATGCTGCAATACCCTGAACAGCTCTATAACGTGGTTAAGGCTATGCGCGACGCAGTGCCTGAACAACATCCAGTCACAGCTAAAATCCGCCTTGGCTTTAACGATAAGTCACTTTATATGGAAAATGCACAAGCGATATATGAAGCCGGTGCAAGTGAGCTTGCTGTACACGCAAGAAGTAAAGTTGATGGCTATAAACCGCCGGCCTACTGGGAGTACATCACTGATATTAATGCCAAGCTGCCTATTCCCGTGATTGCCAATGGTGAGATATGGAATGCCGATGACGCACGGCGTTGTATGGAGGTGACTGGTTGTGACAGCATCATGGTTGGTCGCGGCGCGATATCACTACCTAACTTGGCTGCTAGTATTAAAGGTGCAGCGCCTTACACATGGCAGCAATCATTAGCACTGATGCTTGAATACACCAATCGCGAACTTGTCGGCCGCAAAAGCACCTATTACCCAGCTCGAATTAAACAGTGGTTCAACTACCTCAATCGCCAATATCCTGAGGCTGACACCCTATTTCGTGAGCTTCGGATCTTTAAGACTGCTGAAGAAATTATTAATATTCTTCAAACAGCTAATACCAATCTGTACCATCAACAACTTGATTAACAGAATAATTGGTAATTATTAGTAATAATGGCTGCAGATTTGATCTTAGTCATTACCTGCAATTGTAACGCGTTTAGACTGGTAAACCGTGAAATCAATAATTGTAGGCAGAACCGTGAGTACGAACCAAATCAAACAAACCCTTTCCGATATTGAATTGGAGTTAAGGCAGAAGATTGGTGCGCACCCAGAGTTGCAAGCCAAGCTAATGGATCAGCATAATTATTCCCTGTGTGAGCTTATCGAGATAATGACCCAAGCTCATTTATGCGACCATCCATTATTTTTCAAGTTGATGCAACTAGACGCTGCTCGTTGCCAACTGGAAATTGGTTTGTATGGGGTGTGCTCTGACTGTGAAGAGAATATCGAAGCGGAGCTTTTAGCTGCAGATCCTCTCGAGCAACGATGCTTAAGCTGTAATAACTTGCACAAGCGTGAGCACCGACAAGAGCTGAGATTGAACCACTAGCATTATTACAATCTATTATTTAATTAATCGAAGATATAAAAAAACCTCCAATTAAGGAGGTTTTTTATTGTCTAAAAAGTAACTTTAGAACTTAACACTTGCTCTTACGAAGAAGTAACGACCTAGTACATCATAGGTGTACGGATCGGTGTTTGAATCATTGTTACCTGAGTAATATGGCGCATCTTCATCTAAGAGGTTGTTTACCCCTCCAGATAGACGAACAGTATTAGTAACATCATAAGTCGCTGATAAATCGTGATACACGATGCTATCGACAGATGGAGCATAACATTCAGACGGATTATCTTGACATGCAAATGAGTCCATACCGTCAATATAACGTGCTTCGTATGTAGCACTCCAGTTGTCACCAGCAGCACTTAAGTTAAAGTTAGTTTTTAACTTAGCGTACGCGCCTGCTCCACCGGTAATGAAACCACGATAATCGACAGCAACACCATCTTGGTCGAACTCTTCATATTTTTCTAGAATCGATGTATCTAAACCCGCTTTCCAATCTAAACCCAAGCCTTCGAACACATACGCTACGTTAATATCATAACCCGCGGTATTGGTTTGGCCGATATTTTGTAGGCCATTGTCGAATGAAATACGACTTGTGCCATCAATTTCGATATTTGATGACTGACAGAGTGCAGTGTCAGTATTAATTTTGTTGCCACTTGCATCAAGACACTGATTAGCAATGTAGTTCGAATCTACTGCAGTAATGGTATTACTAATTTCGATATCATAGTAGTCAACAGTCAAAGATAAACCATCGATAAAGCTTGGAGAATAAACCAGACCCAATGTGGTAATGTCAGCTTCTTCCGGCGTTAAGTCAGGGTTGCCGCCTACAGTTACTTCCGCTTGAGATTGATCAGTTGCAGGGTGCTTAATTTGATCAAATGACGGTGACTTACCGCCGTAAAGTTCACTAACGGTTGGCGCACGAAATGCAGTAGACATACCACCACGAAGCATCAAGTCATCTGACATGCGCCAGGTTAAACCAAACTTCCAAGTATTATCTGAACCAAAAGTGCTATAGTCGAAATATCGTATCGCAGCACTTAGATCAACTTGCTGGGCTAGTGGCAGGTCACTGAGCAATGGAATTGCAAGCTCTGCATATGCTTCATTGACATCAAAAGAGCCCGAAGTTGCTTCTACACGAGGGTCATTGGCAAGGCCTTGCGAAGTTAGTGAATCAGGAGTGTAATGCGCAGACTCCTTACGGAATTCATACCCCGCAGCAAAACCGACGATCCCGGCAGGAAGCTCAAACACTTCACCAGACAATGTAGCCGCAGCGATATCAAGTTCACTACCACCACTATTGATTTCGGTGTAGATAAATGGGGCAATGCTTGCACCTTCCCACGAAGACTGTAGGAACGGATCGAACTCTTTCGCTAAAACAGCATCGTTTATCGAGCCCAAGTTATGCAAGTTAGCAAGGGTATCAACAGAATCATTCTTACCTTTGTTATACGATGCATCCCATGTCCAACCATTGTCGAACTCACCTTCCAAACCTACGACAATACGTACTGTATCAACAACCTGGGTAAAATCTCGAGTGCCAGACTCTACAACACGGCGACCATAGTCTAATTTCTCGCCTTCTTGAACTAAACCAGCGAGCTCTTTAGTCATCCATGAAGAATCGTATGCCCATGCAGAACTATTCCAAATTGGCTGAGGTGCCATTTGCTGTTCAGACCAACGCTTAGAATACATAGCTTCAGAAAAGAATATGATAGAGTCTGATAACTCATACGTACCCGCAAACGATAAGTTCAAACGCTCCATTGGCGTTGATAGATAACTATCTTTTGAATAGTTATATTTATCTTCGTTAGTGAACTCATGATATTCACCACCACGACCGCTTAAATCAGCAACTTGACGATCACCAAAGGCTGAATCAACGCTAGAGTCATAATAAACAGAATCAGATTTAGTGATAGCAGACCAACTCTGGTAGTAAGCATCGTTTGAGTTACCCTCATCATCTAGCCAAACACTACCGTCATCATTTAGTCGTTGAACATACTTCCCATAGTAGCCCGAGTCACCATTAACAACGATAGCATTACCATCTTCATCAACACCGCTCTTCGTCATGAGGTGCTGCGAATCACCCCAGATATGACCTCCTTGTGCATACGAACTACCGCCACAGTATATGTCGCTACCGTCTGCTGTTTCAGTAATTGGGCATTCAGAGAAGCTTCTGTCCGCTTGGCTTGCTTCGCCTCTTTTGGTGTACTGAGCATTGATGACGACATTACCCTTGTCAAAATTATTACCTATCGTAAAGTCAATGCTTGATTCATCGGCATCACCCTGCCCTGATATACCCGTCTGTACATTCATCTCAAAGCCTTCAAAATCACGCTTTAAAATAACGTTTACAACACCAGCAATTGCGTCAGTTCCATATACAGCAGATGCGCCATCTTTAAGTACTTCTACACGTTGGATCATCGATACAGGAATAGTATTCAAGTCAACTGACGAAGCTGCACCAGTACCTGAAGCAATCATTCGTCGACCATTGACCAATACCAAAGTACGGTTGGAGCCTAGTCCACGAAGGTTAACCCGCGCATTACCACCAGAACCATTGTTAACCGCAGCATTCGTCATCGCTCCGCCAGATGCAGTCATCTTTTGCAAAACATCATCAATAGATGTTGCGCCAGATGCTAGAATTGCAGAAGCATCGATAACACTTACTGGGCTAGAGGTTTCCATATCAGCTCGTTTAATACGTGAGCCTGTAACTTGAATTCTTTCTACTTTTTCTTCCGCTGTATTTCCATCCGCGGCTTCAGCTGCCACTGAAATACCAGATATAGCTACACTACTTGCAGCAACAGCAATTAGGCTTTTTCTTATTGCACTCGCAGTTAAGGTTACTGAGTTCATATATTTCCCTTCAGTTCCAAACTTATTGTTTAGAAATAGTTATAGTTATTTATTTTTAATTAAAACCAAAATTAATAGTTTCGAAATAATATTGTTAAAAACAAAGTAAAGTGTCAACAGCGATTACACAAATACAACTTAAAAGATATAAATTGATACAAAGATAGATATACGAAAATGACCAAATAAGCATAAAATCATTTAATTTCAATACATTGGTAACATACCACATTAAATACAAGTAAATGCGAAAAGTGTATCAACCTCAGTTACAACTGTGATTAAAAATAGATAAAGAAGTTACTAGTGTTTAACAAAAAAATAAAGGGGATCCATTAATAAATCTAAGTATCTGCTTATACATCAAGCAGTCCATACCTATTAAACGGCCTTTCATAAACTATAACTACCGTTAACCAACAAGTGCGGCCTTATTAATTAAATCGCCAATAAAAAACAATAACAATACAAAGATCTCAATTTGTAACCAACTTTAAAAATGACTAATTATAATTGATAGGTCTTAACTTCATAAATAAGCAGTTAATAATACTAATTGGTACAAAGTTTCGACCGCAAAGCGAGAGCATATAGTTTCAAGATAAGCAAACGAGTGAAGCGCGTAGAGAAGCCTAGTTCAGCTCACAATTGTAGCGCCGGAGATGTTAAGCTCTTCGGGTAAATCAACTTCTTATACAGATTAGTGTAACCCTAAACCTCCATCAAAATTCACCACAGAAAAATATCAGCTGCAAGGGAGCTAATACCAATTGCATTAAGTACTTGCCCCCTTCACAGCCCCTCTGTCTTTTCAATTAAAAGCGCGTTGATAAAGAGATGGTTATTCCCCTTTAAGCCAATACAAAGCTGGGTGGAAAGACTGAGGGCTGACGTAGTACAGCTGAGGTAAAAAATTGGCAAAACGTTGAATACTTCGCTATAGGATTGGATATACGACTAATACCAATCAGTATAAAGATTTGATCGCTCAGCGAGAGTTTAGCGGCTTTGAGGTAAGGCAATGAATGAAG
>NZ_JBFRMK010000079.1:19025-21214 GCF_041470405.1 Shewanella sp. 10N.286.45.A1 | reverse complement strand
CCACCTAAAAAGCGTAAACTCTTACGTCGATATTAACTATATAAAGGTATCACTCGGGCTTGTTCAACACTTGGGATAAGGACGCGGCTGCGCGCGGCCTATCCTTATACGTTAGTTGCCGTTTACTTGCTTATCAGAATGAACATTAAAATTATTGAAGCGATTGGTAAACACATTAAATTAAGAAAGCTCCAATATTTCTTTTTTGTTAGAGAGTACAAGCCGAGAGAAAGATGAATCGCAGTAATAACACTGCATATTATGCCACTTACCAATAGCCTGAAGTTGTTCTCAGTATCAGAAAGCAATAATGCCGCAACAATACATGCCGGTAGGATTATTATTAACTCAGTCCAAACAAAATGGGCATCATCTAAAAATTTAATATAGCTCTGAGCTAGATTCATGTGATGGCAACTAACGCCTCAGTAATAAGTGAGCCAAATGCAGTGGGGGCATGACATGTTTGGTGAACCTTTATTTATTGAATTGTTAGGATATTGGTAGGAGTTCACCGGATCTCCATAATAATGCTTTTGATGTCGTCACTATAATAAGGACTGTTTCGAAATCTGAGTCATAAATAAATAATTCAGTAAAATTAAAGCTTGTAATAAACCCTTTGTAGCTTGATTTAACTTCGATAGATTCTTTTACTTTTAGAAACAGTTTCTCAGCTATTGAGGGGCACCCACTAACCTTCACTATCTCTTGGTCATTAAAGCACAATAAATAATTAATACTTGAATTATCAGTGCCGATATAAGCATTGATCAAATTAACAATTTTTCCTTGGTCTAGCCCACCATCATCTTGTTCAACATTAACCCACGAATTTTTACCTGTTGCTTTCCAATATATAGGTAAGTGTCGTGTCAAGTTGACATAGTCTTGACTAAAGGTAATGTCAGGCCTTTGCTCATACTCTGATATCGACTCTAAAAAGTCATTGAAATCTGCTGGAATGGCCATAAACCTAACAATAAATGCCTTTTCACCAAATTCAACCTTAAATTTTTCCCAGTCGATCTTCCTACCAAAAGCAAATCCAAGATTCGAGCTACCAATTGAATCAATACAGAGGTAAATTTCAACCGTTTGATTTATAAGATTATTCAATGCAAACATTTGGTGTAAATAGTCTTGTTTACTTAATAGCAATCTTGTGATTATTGATTGCTTATTAAATCGAATTTCTACCGAATTATCATCGATTAAATGTAAATTCAACTTACCAAGTTTCTTAGCTTTAGGGATATTATTCCACTGTAGATCTAGTGGCGTTTTATCATCCCATAAAAAACATTCATAATTGTCGACCAGCACATCCCATGCGCTAATGTTCTCTGGACACTTCAATATTTTCTTAATAGGTGCAAGATACATGCGGATATCCTAACAACTTATTCATTAGTCGCTCGATAACGTTCTTAGCAACTGGTTAAATTTTTAACAAGCTATCACTGCTAAGGCATTGCTGTAAATTGATAATTTCTAATTTTAGGTTACATAAACTGCCTTTTTGAGTGCGGAGAAAGAGAGCCTAGTTTTTTCAATGGGTTCGTGTATCACTTTTGTACATTTTTCATAAGGCTGATTTTTATAGGTTTTGTGAAATGAAAAAGTTTGTATCTTCCAAAGTGCTCCCGATGATTTCTGGTAAACGTATCTGTAGGAATTTGATATTTGTGCTTTTAGCTTTGAGTAAACGTCCAGAGCAAAAAGGGTTTGAATAAACTCACAGAATCAAATCTTCCCCGTTGGAAATTTTGCTTTTTAAATTTCGCCGGGGCGCTGAGGGATATCCAAAAGGGGGGCAAGCGCTTTCCCCTTTTTGGTCTGGTGGGGGTGAAGCGCCACGACTTTAATCAGACGCAGTCTGATGCGTTAGAGATCTAATTGAGTTGTAGCGTCTCGCAGTTGTATCTGCACATGCGCCCGCTGCGATTTTGAGTTTGTAGGTTGAACTATAACTCAAGGCTACAAGCTAAACTCTATCCCCGTTCTACCTGAAGATGCTCGTTTCAGAGGCATTGTGCCAGTTCAATTCTAGGCGCATTAATGTGGAAATGGTTATCCCCTTTTAAGTTAATGCAACAACGAAGTGGGCAGGCACAAGGTCTTCTTCGATGGGTTTTAATGGGCTTTACTCCGTGTTATTGATTTTATCAAGGGAGCGACCATTAATG
>NZ_JBFRMK010000079.1:12187-18292 GCF_041470405.1 Shewanella sp. 10N.286.45.A1 | reverse complement strand
GCCTTGATTAAAGCCCATTCAATTCCCACTGAACCCTGTATCCTCAGGTAGCACGGGGATGGATGCCAATACCTCAGGCAAAAAAGTAAGGTCATCAAGCTGCTGATGGGCGATAACCCATTTGGGTAATCTGGCAAATTTAGGCTCTGGAATGGCAATGGTTTGCATATTCGCAGCCCGCGCAGCGACTAATCCATTGAATGAATCTTCAATGGCTAAACAATTGATAGGATCAATATTGAGCCCATTGGCGCAATTTAAATAAACTTCCGGATGTGGTTTTCCATAGGCTAGATGTTCTGCAGATTCAATCGATTGAAAGTATTTTCTAATTTTTAGCCTGTTTAAAACAGCATTAATGATGTCACTTGATGAAGAGGTTGCGAGGCCAATCTTTAGTCCCATCTCTTGGCAGCTGTTAAGTGCTGTGATTACACCTAACATCGCTTCGCCATCGGTATTAATATGGCTAACAACTTGATCAACAATAGCTTGTGCTGTTCGTTGGTTGTCGTAGTTTGGCCAAGGAAAACGGGCGTACCAGAACGCTACAACCTGATCGATTCTAAGGCCGGTTGTTTCCACAGTATCTTCAATAGAGATGTTTAAACCCAGTTCGGTCATCACCTTGTGCTCGGCAATTTGCCACACTGGTTCGGAATCAATTAATACACCGTCCATATCGAAAATAACGGCTTTAAGTTCGGGTTTACCCATAAGTCCCCAATTATGTTCATTATAACTTTGGTGAATATTAGTGATTATTTTCAGTGTTTTCACGAATAATACTAGGCTTTATTGTACATTTTACAGTAAATATTAATAGCTAACGTGCAGATAAATTAAATGTATTAATCATTAATTGATTGAATTTATTGCTTTAAATTTTAGGTTAACACTATTGTCTAGTTTTCTTTGCTGACTTTACAGTCTATGGTTTGGCGAACTTGTAACTTGAGTGCGATTTCTTATCAGAGCAAGTGTGATCTGATTCATACTTTTGCAAAGCTGTAGTATAATACGCGTCGAAATAAGGGTCGAGCCTGCCGAGCTGTCAGTTTCAATGTGAAGACGAGCAGTTTCGCTGTTAGAACGCCAAACAAAGAGGAATGTTGCCGTGCTAGAAGCATATCGTAAACACGTCGCAGAACGTGCTTCAGAGGGCGTAGTCCCTAAGCCATTAGATGCCCAACAAGTGGCGCAGCTAGTTGAGTTGATTAAGAACCCACCTGCAGGTGAAGAAGCATTCCTTCTTGATCTGCTAGAAAACCGTATTCCACCAGGTGTTGATGAAGCTGCCTATGTAAAAGCTGGCTTTCTAGATGCAGTCGCAAAAGGCGAAGCATCTTCAAGCATCTTGTCATCTGAGCGAGCTGTTGAGCTGCTTGGCACTATGCAAGGTGGTTACAACATTGAGCCGCTAATCGCTCAGTTAGATAACGACGCTCAAGCTCCACTTGCTGTTAAAGCACTATCTCACACGTTGTTGATGTTCGACTCTTTCCATGATGTCGTGGAAAAAATGCAGGCGGGTAACGACTACGCTAAACAAGTTGTTCACTCTTGGGCTGATGCTGAGTGGTTCCTGTCTCGTCCTAAGCTTGCAGAAAAGATTTCGCTGACGGTATTTAAAGTATCGGGTGAAACTAACACTGATGACTTGTCTCCTGCACCAGATGCATGGTCTCGTCCAGATATCCCATTACATGCACTTGCAATGCTTAAGAATGCTCGTGACGGTATCGTTCCTGATGAAGCGGGTGTTGTTGGTCCAATCAAAGAGATTGAGTCGCTAAAAACTAAAGGTTTCCCACTAGTTTACGTCGGTGACGTAGTGGGTACTGGTTCTTCACGTAAGTCTGCTACTAACTCAGTACTTTGGTTCATGGGTGATGATATCCCTAATGTACCAAACAAGCGTGCGGGTGGTTTCTGCTTGGGTGGCAAGATTGCTCCAATCTTCTTCAACACTATGGAAGATGCTGGCGCGTTACCAATTGAGCTAGATGTTAGCAAGATGGAGATGGGTGATGTTATTGATATCTACCCATATGAAGGTCTTGTTAAGCGTCACGATAGCGACGAAGTGATCTCTGAATTCTCGTTAAAGACTGAAGTCTTAATGGATGAAGTTCGTGCTGGTGGTCGTATTCCATTGATCATTGGTCGTGGTTTGACTGACCGTGCTCGTGAAACTCTAGCACTAGAAGCATCTACTGAATTTGTTCGTCCACAAGATGTGGCTGATACTGGTAAGGGCTTTACCCTTGCACAGAAGATGGTTGGTAAAGCATGCGGTGTAACAGGTATTCGTCCTGGCCAATATTGTGAGCCTAAGATGACATCTGTTGGTTCACAAGATACTACCGGTCCTATGACCCGTGATGAGCTTAAAGATCTGGCATGTCTAGGTTTTAGTGCTGACTTGACTATGCAGTCATTTTGTCACACAGCCGCTTACCCTAAGCCAATCGATGTGAACACTCACCATACACTACCTGATTTCATTATGAACCGTGGCGGTGTTGCACTGCGTCCAGGTGACGGTGTTATCCACTCTTGGTTAAACCGTATGCTACTGCCTGATACTGTAGGTACCGGTGGTGACTCACATACTCGTTTCCCAATTGGTATCTCGTTCCCAGCAGGTTCTGGTCTTGTTGCATTTGCTGCGGCAACGGGCGTTATGCCACTGGATATGCCTGAATCTATTTTGGTTCGTTTTAAAGGCGAACTGCAACCAGGTATGACGTTACGTGACTTGGTACATGCAATTCCGCATAAAGCGATTGAGATGGGTCTGTTGACGGTAGAGAAGAAAGGTAAGATCAACGCTTTCTCTGGCCGTGTTTTAGAGATTGAAGGTCTTGAACAACTTAAAGTTGAGCAAGCATTTGAGCTTTCTGATGCATCTGCTGAACGTAGTGCCGCTGGTTGTACTATTAAGCTGGGCAAAGAGCCTATCATCGAATACCTAAACTCTAACATTGTCATGCTTAAGTGGATGATTAGCGAGGGTTATGGCGATCGTCGTACTATTGAGCGTCGTATTACTGCAATGCAAGAGTGGTTGGCCAATCCTGAGCTTATGGAAGCTGATAGCGATGCTGAGTACGCTGAAGTTATCGAAATCGATTTGAACGAAATCAAAGAACCTATTCTTTGTGCGCCAAACGATCCAGATGATGCGATTCTACTTTCATCAGTGGTTGATACTAAAATTGACGAAGTGTTCGTTGGTTCTTGTATGACTAATATCGGTCACTTCCGTGCCACCGGTAAGATGCTAGACAAGTTTGCGACAACGCTACCTACACGTTTGTGGATTGCACCGCCAACTAAGATGGATCGTGATCAGCTAACTGAAGAGGGTTACTACGCCATCTTCGGTCGTGTTGGTGCACGTATCGAGATCCCGGGTTGTTCACTGTGTATGGGTAACCAAGCACGTGTTGCTGAAGGTTCGACAGTTGTTTCAACTTCAACGCGTAACTTCCCGAACCGTTTAGGTACTGGTGCAAACGTTTACTTGGCATCAGCGGAACTTGCAGCTGTGGCAGCACTATTGGGTCGCTTGCCATCTCCTGATGAGTATCAGACATACGCTAAAGAGTTAGATGCAACGGCAGCTGACACTTATCGTTACCTGAACTTTGATCAGATTGCATCGTACACAGAAAAGGCTGACGAAGTTATCTTCCAGTCTGCTGTATAAGCTATAGATTTGATGTACTAAAAAGGCCAGCTAATTAGCTGGCCTTTTGTTGTCTGATTTTGTCTTGGAATGTGTTTGCTACAGTCATTGGCAGGTGACGTTACACCTTCGGGATTTAGGCGAACATCTTGTTAAGAGCAACCTCGACTACTGACTATGAATGCTTAGTGTGTAGCACTTCCAGTAACTTATCTTCTAACGCAAAGCGTGTTTCCATTGCATGACCCAAAGATGACAGATCTTTATCGAGATGGAATAGCACTTTCTCATCTTCTGCTTCAGTGTACTTGTCATTGAAATCGAGCGCGGTATCTGTGGTTTCACTGATCTGCGGTACTAACTGCTGTGCTAGCTCCTGGCTTGAGCAGCCATTTTTCTCGCAAGCAGTCACGACTTGGTTATAGATCTCGAAATGCCCTTCCGAAACATAGTCCATTAATTGGTCACAAAAGGTTTTAACGGAGTCAAAAGCTGGCAATGAGTTTTCGGTCACTTCATAAGGTGGAATGCCGGCAATTTGGCAATAGTTAATCAATAGGTTACGACGGTTATTTAGCCATTGATC
The DNA here is from genome assembly GCF_041470405.1 of Shewanella sp. 10N.286.45.A1. NCBI lineage: Bacteria > Pseudomonadati > Pseudomonadota > Gammaproteobacteria > Alteromonadales > Shewanellaceae > Shewanella > Shewanella sp. 10N.286.45.A1. The sequence continues at coordinate 14,012 of NZ_JBFRMK010000079.1, read as the reverse complement.
TATAAGAGTATTTGAACCGCCCCATTTTTGTTCGGCTTTTTCTAACTTTCTTAGCATGATCTTTCCCGTTATGAAACTATCCCTAACTTCTAATGTAGGGAGAACGGCGACTTTGATCAACTGTTTTCGGACAATTTATGGCTAATCGTGCAAATGGACAAACCAACTTGAATAACAAAATAGAAATGCTTAAAAAGAAAAAGCCCAACGATAGAATTCTATCGCTGGGCGAGTAAAGTTTTGCGGGCTCGATGCGACGAGCTTCTTGATTGTTCTTGCTAGCGCAGACTTTTTATACCAAAGCTGACCAGTAGGTGCAACTTTTTTCTGTCACATTGAGAGTTATACAGGCTAGGTTAAGTCAAGTTATGGTTACAGCTCGCAGTTATTGAAGATATGAGGTTTCCGCCCATTCTAAGTGGATCCAGCATATTTAAGTCGGATGGGCATGACATTGAAGGGCTTAGAAATGAGACTGTTAGCAATATAAATGTGTTAACTACGTCCTAGTTGCGACTATTTGTCGAGTTACTGGTCACATAATTTCACCGATAGAGGTTACTTTACTAGCGTAAATGCTAAACTACTGACCCAAGCGGATATCAATATAAGTTTAGGAATCAAGCCAAATGGCAGAATTAAAGAATGATCGTTATTTACGTGCGTTATTAAAACAGCCTGTCGACAGAACTCCTGTCTGGATGATGCGTCAAGCTGGTCGTTATCTTCCAGAGTACAAAGCAACCCGTGCTGAAGCCGGTGATTTCATGTCGCTTTGTAAAAACCAAGACTTGGCTTGTGAAGTTACTTTGCAGCCACTACGTCGTTATGACCTAGATGCTGCGATTTTATTCTCTGATATTCTTACTGTTCCAGATGCAATGGGGCTTGGTCTGTACTTTGAAACAGGTGAAGGCCCACGTTTCGAGCGTCCAACAGATACTATCGATTCAATCAAGAAGCTATGTATCCCAGATCCAGAAGATGAACTTGGTTACGTAATGCGTGCTGTTAGCACTATTCGTCGTGAGCTTAAAGGCGAAGTACCATTAATCGGTTTCTCAGGTTCACCTTGGACCCTTGCCACTTACATGGTTGAAGGCGGTTCAAGCAAGACATTTGAAAAGATTAAGAAGATGGCTTACGAAGAGCCTGCAACGTTACACATGCTATTAGACAAGCTAGCTGACTCAGTTATCTTGTACCTAAACGCTCAAGTTGCAAACGGTGCACAGTCTCTAATGATCTTTGATTCATGGGGTGGCGCGCTATCTCACCACGCATACCGTGAATTCTCGCTACGCTACATGCAGAAAATCGTTGATGGCCTAACTCGCCATGCAGACGGTCGCCAAGTTCCAGTTACTTTGTTCACTAAAGGTGGCGGACTATGGCTTGAGTCTATGGCTGAAACTGGCTGTGACGCACTAGGTCTAGACTGGACTGTTGATATTGGTGATGCACGTCGCCGTGTAGGTAACAAAGTTGCGCTGCAAGGTAACATGGACCCATCTGTACTTTACGCTTCTCCAGAACGTATCCATCAAGAAGTCGATCAAATTCTATCTTCTTACGGTGAAGGTACTGGCCATGTATTTAACTTGGGCCACGGTATCCATCAACATGTGAACCCAGAGCATGCGGGTTCATTTATCAACTCAGTACATGAGTTGTCAGGTAAGTACCACAAGTAATCTACTTGTTGTATTGAATAAAGCGAGCCAATGGCTCGCTTTTTTATTGCCAAAAATTGGTTGAGTACTATTAAGCTTCGCCCAAATGCATTAGGTTAAACCAATCAGCATAAGAAGTTGATCTACTCAGA
>NZ_JBFRMK010000079.1:0-11422 GCF_041470405.1 Shewanella sp. 10N.286.45.A1 | reverse complement strand
CTACTCAGAGTGTTTTTGGAGAATTAATTCAAGGCGAATTAAGGACACAATGGTTGTTCTCTTATGAGTTTATTCAACACAGAAGTAGCAAGCCAAACACACTCCTTACAGGCGAGTTTTAGCGGCTTTGATGCTGCGTTAATGAACTTGAACGTAGAATAACTATGCTCTTCATTCATTGCCTTACCTCAAAGCCGCTAAACTCTCGCTGAGCGATCAAATCTTTATACTGATTGGTATTAAACCAAGAACATCATAAAGCTAGCAAGTATCGGGATTGGCTATAGCTACTAGTTTCAAATCGCGATAGCAGTGTTTTATTATTAATCCATCAATTACAGACCTACAGTTAAGAGACGACATTTATGAAATTACCTATTCTTTTTAGTGCTATCTGTTTAGCTATTTTTATTGGTTTGCTACAGGGCACCCACTACTTTTATGTTGCTAATGCCGACACTGAAATGGGCATTTATATGACTGAGGTATTGGTGATCTTGATGTGGATGAGTTTGTTTGGTGTGTTTATTAGTCTTGCTTTCTCTAAGCTGAAAAAGATATTTAAAGGCGTGTTCTAACAGTTATTCTGGCACTGATGGGCAGTCGCTTTACCGTTACGCTCCTTAGGCTTAAATAGCCGATTGCCATCAGCAGTCGGCTTTTTTATTTGGGTGAATAATTATCCCTGATGGACGCTATGTTCAAAACCGTCATCGGTTTTAACGGGGCGGTTTGTACTGCCTTGTGGTTCAACAAGCAAGGGTTGCGTCTGCAGCTCAATTCTAAAACGACTGCCTTTGCCTGGCTGGCTGTCAATCTCAATGCCACATTTTAAAATGGCCAGTAACTGCCTAACAATCGCCAACCCTACCCCAAGTTGCGGTAATGCACTTTGTTTGCTTGCCATTGCCATGGGTTTTTGGGTCATCTGTTTCAACGCAGCCAGTTCATGCTTGTGCATTCCTGAACCATTATCACTAACTTGCAACCAAGTTGTTGCGTTAGATTTATCCGCGAGTGTTTTGATACTGATGACGCCTTGGTCTGGAGTGTAGCGTATCGCATTGTCGACAAGGTTATTTAGAATGCGCAATAGCAACTGCCTGTCGGTATGTATACACAGGTTTAGTCTATCGTCAAAAGCTAACAGAATACGCTTCTTACTCGCGCGCGGTGTGAATGTTAGCTGCAATTCATCCAATACTTCTTGAAGGTTTACTTGTTGCCACTGCGGTTTAACTTGGCCGTTCTCTAAGGCCGCAAGCTCTAACATTTGTCCTAATAGTTGTTGTAAATGTTGGCCAGCATTTGCAGCGATCTCAATTAAGTCACTATTGCGTTCATGGGGCGGCATTAGTAGCCAAGTATCGATATAACCTTGTAAAGAGGTGAGTGGTGTTTTCAAGTCATGGGACAAGTGCAGCATAAATTCGTGCCGCTCCTCTTGCTGCCTGTTGATTGCTTGATGCTGCAAACTCAACGCTTGAAGCAGGGTATTGATATGCTTACTGAGCTGGTTGATTTCGCTGCTACCTGTATATTGTCCCGGCAGTGTGACTCCAGAGTTGAGTTGCTGGGCAGCGACTAAACGCAAATCATTTTCTAGTCGACTTAGTGGTGCGGTAAACAGCTTAAGCAGCAGGATAAACAAGATGATTGCGAAACCAATGGCAATCAATATCGCAGTGGTCCAAAACTGTGGTGCTTGGTGATCACTAACAATGGTCTGCCAGCTATCAAAATCCTCGCCGCCAATGATGACATAGAGATAACCTGTTTGCTGTCCGCTAGGCGTGAGTAATTTTGCGGCTGAGAAGATTTTGTCTTTGTGCTCAGAGCGCGGATCTGTACCCAAAATAGGTAAATTAACCCCCTGGATAAATTGCTCAATAATGTTGGTATCAACCTTATGTTGTTTAATCTTCTCCTCTTTCGCGTCGTAGGCAATAACTTGCCCTTGATTATCTAAAGTATAAATTTCAAAGCTTGGGCCGAGTAACATGAAGTCATGAAATGCTTCTTTTAATGCTGCATCAGAGGTGATGCCTTTAGAAAGTAACGGATTGATATGGGCCATATGTTCCGCCAATTCACGGTGCAGTGATTGTTGGATCTGATTGCGGCTAAACTCTTGGCTAAACTGTAACCACTGCCATAGTGCGATAAATAGGATAAAAATCACTAAGGTAGCCGCGAGCAATATACGACTGAACAAACTTTTCATGCTGCTATCTCCTGCATCCGTCGCAGTTATATGGTTAGCTCCTTTTTAAGAGGCTGCCTGATTAGCTGGCGGGGCAAATTTATAACCCACACCCCAGACTGTTTTTACTAAATCTGTGGTGTATGAGCTGCGAGCTAACTTATTACGTAAGCGATTGATATGACTATTTACTGTGTGTTCATAGCCGGAATAGGAGTAACCCCATACCGCTTCTAATAGTTGCATACGACTGAACACTTGTTTTGGGTGTTGAGCCAAGTAAAGTAGCAGGTCGAACTCACGCGCGGTTAACTCTAAATTTTCGTTAAAAGCGATGACCTCTCGGGTGGTACAGTTTATTGTGATGCCATTAAATTCTAACGCATCATCTTGCTGTTGAATCTGCTTGCCACGTCTAAGCAGTGCTTTCACTCTGGCTCTTAGTTCCAACACGCTAAACGGTTTAACTAAGTAGTCATCAGCACCAGATTCGAGACCCAGCACAATATCGGCTTCAGAGTCTTTGGCAGTTAGCAACATGCAAGGCTGCTCATTACCCGCTTCGCGGATCTGCTGACACAGCGTTATGCCGTCGCCATCGGGTAGCATTCTGTCCATAAGAATAAGATCAATTTGTTTGCTGGCAATCACTTGGTTTGCTTGTTCAAGCGTTGTGCAGTGAACAACTGCATGGTTCATGCTTTTAAGATTGAGCATGACTAATTTGGCTAAGTCTTGCTCATCTTCGATTAACAAAATTGTTTTGTTCGAAATGGTCGAAATATGACTACTTGATCCATTCATGCCAAGCTCCCAAAGGCGGTCCTTTTTAACAAGACCTACCTTTAGGAACTTTTATTTCGATAAATTTTTAATCAATTTTGAACTCACACTATTTAGTACGAGTGACTTTGATTAATAAAACAGGGTTATCGAATCGATGAGAGGCGGATAACACTGAGTCCATCAGGCCATCGTCCATACTAATTACACCAGGATGGGCATGAACTTTATCATTATCATCGCGAGCAGCATTAAAACCTTCGCCACTATCCGCTGGACCTGGAATCGTACCTTTGGCTTCAGAGTTTGCTTCTGTACCTGCATCGTAGGCAATGACACGTAGAGTACTGCTCTCATCGACTGCCAGTGCTGCCAAATCAATCCCTGTAGTGCCGGCAAATGCATCATTAGTATTAACCAGCATGGTCACTACAGACAGAGAGGCAACATTATCTTGTTCAAGGCTTACAGAGATAGTTTCCGATCCACCAGGAACCAAAATACCTGCACCACTGATTAACTCATTGACACCAGCCTCATCGGCTAAGCCGCTGCTGTCGCCTGATTCTGCCAGAGTTTCTAAAGCAACACTGGCAGGCATTCCAGTACTCCACAGTTTGCTGTCATTGTTATGAGCAACAACTGCAACAGGTGACATTGGCTGGTTGGCCGTTAGGTTAGTGACGCTAATGCTGTAATCCTGCATCACTGGCGCAACAACTGGAGGCTCAACCGGCTCAGGTGAATCATTGTCGTTATCTGAACAACCTGCTAATCCGATAGCCGCAAAAGCGACTAAAGCTATCGCATTACGTTTAAAATTATTGATTGGATAGTTCATGGTTTATCTCCTACTTCACGATAACTGTCACTCGAGCTACAGGATTTAACCAGCGATGCACTCGGCTGTCTAAGTCACTTGCGCCGCCATCCATATCGGTATCACCTAACACGCCTGGATGAATATGTACTTTATCGTTGTTGCTGCTATCCATTATGCCAGTACCATTCATGCCGCCGTCACCACCAGGTGCTGCTGGGATCCCCGGAGTACCAGATGTCCCACCGCCATTGATGATCTCGTCATTATCTTCGGTACCTGCATCGTAAGCGTTGAGCGTAAAGGTATAGCTGCCAGCTTCGGTTGGGATCTTCCAAGCATCTAAACCAACAAAGGCATCATTGGTAGGTAACACCATGGCGGTTATAGAAAGGTGAGTCATATCGCCAGAATCTAGCATGATGCTGTCTACTTTAGCACTTGGTGCAAGTAACCCCATGGCTGGGTTAGTCACGGTCACGCCGCCAGCACCAGTTACAGCAGCATCTAAATCGTCGATATTGCCACCTTCTGCCATTTTCTGTAGTGCAGGGCTTGCCATTTCGCCTGCTTGGAATAGATGGCTATCCATATCGTGTGCTGCAATCAGTAACGGTGTAAAGTGGTTACCATGGGTTAAGTTAGTAACGCTGATTTCAAGCTCTGCAGCTGATGCAGGTAGGCTCATTAGGCTAGTGATGAAAAGGGCTTTAGTGAGTTTATTTACGTTCATGATTTATCTCCTTTGACTGTATGGATTAAGCATGACAAAGGGATCTCACCTGAATATCGCCAAATAATCACAAAAGTATAACAATTGCAGGTTCTATGATATTTAATGAAAAAGCATATATTTTAGATGTAGTTGCATAAGAGACTATTTTTGATATTACCGAGTATCGACGGGGAAAACTAATAAGGAAGCTGTGAAAATGGATTATTTTCAGGACAAGGTCATTATTGTTACTGGTGCATCGGAAGGGATAGGTCGCGCATTAGCGTTAGCATTAGCTCCTTTTGGCTGTCGGTTGCTACTTACTGCCCGTAATGAATCCCGCTTAGCTTCATTGCAGCAAGAGGTAAGGGCACTCGGTTCAGAAGCATTGATTCAAGTTGCCGAACTGTCTGATCAACGGCAATGCAGTGATGTCATTACTGCCTGTATTGAGCACTACGCTCAGTTAGATATTCTAGTCAACAATGCAGGCATGACCATGTGGTCACGTTTTGATGAACTTGAAGATTTAAGCGTCCTGTCGCAGATCATGCAGGTGAATTACCTTGGTCCTGCTTACCTATCGCACGCCGCGATTCCTCATTTAAAAAAGAGCCAAGGCCAGATTGTTGCTGTTGCTTCAATAACGGGGATGACGGGAGTGCCGACACGCTCAGGTTACGCTGCCTCAAAACATGCACTGATAGGTTTATTCGACTCGTTACGTATCGAGCTTAGTGATGATAATGTGGCTGTGACGGTGAGTTGTCCTGACTTTGTGGTTACACAAACTCACAAACGAGCATTAGATGCTCAAGGTAAGCCACTCGGTGAAACACCGATGCAAGAAGCAAAAATCATGACTGCTGAAAAGTGTGCTGAGCTTATGTTGCCAGCGATTGCACAGCGAAAACGGTTACTGATCACCTCATTTAGAGGTCGAGTAGGGCGATTTTTTAAGATCATTGCCCCAGGCCTGATAGACAAAATAGCTAAAAAAGCCATTGCATCAGGTCGGTAGCAACACTGATTTTATTTATTTAAGTGTTTAACAATGGCGGCGGCAGCATCGTCTTTAGTTGGTTTATTATCTGATGGTTCCATCGGGATAGCGGGTGTATGGCCGGTCATATTCTCAGCAATATGCAGCCAATCTGGGTGCCAGTAAAATGAAGTGCCCGATAGCGTATCCCAGTTATGCACGCCAGATGTTTCGCCTTGATAGACAAGATCTCCTAGTGAATATTTCATAGTTTACCCCTATATAGTGATTAATATGTTTCTCTAGTATTTATTTAGAATAAACATATTGCGCTTTGAGTGTAGAACTTTTTGTTAGCAAGATCACAAAAATGCTGATTTATAGATCTAGGATTTAGGAAGCCGATAGGGTTAGAGCATATTTTGTAGCAGAGCTGTTGGTAGCAATAGCTTAATGGACCATTTCCAATGGTAAATGTTTTCTAGGGCTTAAATATCAGCATATCTGCTTTGCATAGCACAAATAAAAAAGCCCAGTGAGAACTGGGCTTTAATCGGTTTAGCATACGCTTTTGGTTCTAGCTATTTTCTCTCGCAATAGCGCGATAAGCGATATCTGTGCGGAAATACACATCATCCCAGTGGATGGCGTCTACTAATTGGTAAGCTGATGCTTGAGCTTCTGTTACACTATTGCCTAGTGCTGTTGCGCAAAGTACGCGTCCGCCATTAGTCACTACATGGTCATCTTTCATGCTGGTACCAGCATGAAATACCTTGGCATTGTTATTACCAAGATCTAGACCTTCAATCACATCATGTTTGCGGTATGCATTTGGGTATCCACCTGCGGCTAAAACCACGCCGACAGCTGCACGCGAATCAAACTCAGCAGTCACCTGATCAAGTTCACCACGGGTTGATGCTAAGCAAAGCTCAACTAGATCAGATTTAAGACGCATCATGATAGGTTGAGTTTCTGGATCGCCAAAGCGGCAGTTGTACTCAAGCACTTTTGCGCTGCCATCAGGAGAGATCATTAGGCCCGCATAAAGGAAGCCGGTATAGACATTGCCTTCAGCGGCCATGCCATCAACTGTAGGGCGAATAACGTTAGCAATAGTCCAATCGTGAACCGCTTGGGTGACTACTGGTGCCGGTGAATATGCACCCATGCCACCAGTATTAGGGCCATGATCGCCGTTATCACGCGCTTTATGATCTTGGCTGCTGGCCATCGCCAGAATGTTCTTGCCATCAACCATCACGATGAAGCTTGCTTCTTCGCCTTTGAGGAATTCTTCAACTACCACACGAGAACCAGCTTCACCGAATAGGTTACCCGCTAGCATATCTTCGATAGCTGCATCAGCTTCTGCTTGGTCAGCCGCAATGATGACGCCCTTTCCTGCCGCTAAGCCATCAGCTTTAATAACGATAGGGAAACCAGTGGTAGCCGTCATTTCAGTAACGTAAGCTTTAGCGGGCTCAATTTCAGTAAAATTTGAGTAAGCAGCGGTAGGAATATTGTGACGCGCTAAAAAGTCTTTAGTAAATGCTTTTGAAGACTCTAACTGCGCCGCGCCTTTAGTTGGGCCAAATATAGGCAACCCGGCTTCATTGAAGGCATCAACAACACCCAATGCTAGTGGTACTTCTGGGCCTACAATCGTAATTGCAACTTTCTGCTCAGTAGCAAAAGCCACCAGTGCAGTGATCTCTTCAACATTGATCGCTACGTTTTCTAGCTTTGGCTCTAATGCTGTGCCAGCGTTACCCGGTGCAACAAAGACGGTTTCAACTTGCGCCGATTGTGCCGCTTTCCATGCCAATGCATGTTCGCGACCGCCGCCACCAATAATTAATACTCTCATATCTTTACCTTTTATAGCTGCGCCATTTTTCCTATCTCTGCCTCAAGCATACTCACGTATTGGCATTTTTTACCAACAAGAATCTGCGAGTGCTTTGTTTGACATAGAAAAAATGGCTTGCTCTAAACGTTAAAAATCAATTTTTAGAAACTCTAACAACTAATATTTAGATACCAATATATAGAAACTAGAGCCTTTATAAATTAATGACGGAAGTGACGCATGCCGGTAAATACCATTGCCATGCCGTGCTCATCTGCTGCTGCGATAATCTCTTCATCACGAATAGAACCACCTGGCTGAATGATACAGCTAATTCCCGCTTCTGCAGCGGCATCAATACCGTCGCGGAATGGGAAGAAGGCATCAGATGCCATAACAGAGTCTTGAACCACTAGGCCTTCATCAGCGGCTTTAATTCCAGCAACTTTAGCACTATATACACGGCTCATTTGGCCTGCGCCAACACCAATAGTCATGCTGTTCTTGGCGTAAACGATAGCGTTTGATTTTACAAACTTAGCCACTTTCCAGCAGAACATTAGATCTTTCATTTCCGCTGCTGTTGGTTGACGTTTAGAAACGACTTTTACATCATCAATAGCAACCATGCCTTGGTCGCGATCTTGCAGTAATAAACCACCGTTAACGCGCTTGTAATCAAGGCTAGTGGTCTTGCTTGCCCATTGACCGCATTCAAGCAAACGTACGTTGGCTTTTGCCGCAACAACATCACGGGCTGCTTGGCTAACTGATGGTGCGATAATCACTTCAACAAACTGACGCTCAACAATGGCTGCTGCAGTGGCTGCATCTAATTCGCCGTTAAAGGCGATGATGCCACCAAATGCTGATGTTGGATCAGTTTGAAATGCGCGGTTATAAGCTTCAAGTAGGTTGTCACCAATCGCGACACCACATGGGTTAGCGTGCTTAACGATGACACATGCTGGCTGGTCAAACTCTTTAACACACTCTAGTGCTGAATCAGTATCTGCAATGTTGTTGTAAGAAAGAGCCTTACCTTGCAGCTGCACTGCCGTGGCAACAGAGGCTTCATCTAAATTGGTATCAACATAGAAAGCCGCTGTTTGATGGCTGTTTTCACCATAGCGTAGGTCTTGCTTCTTCACTAGCTGAGTATTGTAAGTGCGTGGGAACTTAGAGTCTTCGTGGCACTCATCTTTACTGTGAGCAGGAACTTTAGTACCGAAGTAGTTGGCGATCATTCCATCGTATGCCGCTGTATGTTCAAAAGCAGCAATCGCAAGATCGAAACGTGTTTCCAGTGTGGTGCTACCTTCGTTTGCTTGCATCTCAGCAATTACGCGGCCGTAGTCGCTAGCATTAACAATGATAGTGGTATCTTTGTGATTTTTTGCGGTAGAGCGAACCATGGTCGGGCCGCCAATATCGATGTTCTCGACAGCGTCCGCTAAGGTGCAACCTTCTTTAGCAACAGTTTCGGCAAATGGATACAAGTTAACAGCAACCAAATCGATTGGATTGATGTTGTTTTGCTCCATAACAAGCTCGTCTATACCACGACGCGCCAAAATGCCACCATGCACTTTAGGATGCAAAGTCTTTACACGGCCATCCATGATTTCTGGATGACCAGTGTAATCCGATACTTCAATGACAGGCACACCATTATCTGCCAACAGGCGGGCGGTGCCACCAGTAGATAGTAGCTCAACACCTTGAGCATGCAACGCTTGTGCAAACTCTAAGATTCCGGTTTTATCTGAAACGCTTAACAGCGCGCGACGAATAGGTCTGGCATTATTCATTGTAGGTACAGGGTCCAGTAGTTATTTTAAGGATCTTTCGGAAAACAGAACAGTATTAGGCTTGCTTGCCTCTACACTGCTTTCCAAAAGTCCCTCGCTATTTTTACTCTCCCGCCACGGCGCGCGTATTTTACCGTAATTTTACCCCTGGCGGTGTTTTTTTCTGCGCGATTTCACAATACGGTAAACAGAACAAGCTTTGATCTAATTTTTTAGCCAGAATAAGCCTTGACCTTGGATACAACTCTAAGGTTTATACTTAGTTTGTTGATAGATATCTGCACGCTAATATTTGGCAATGTAAATGCTTTATACAAGGGGAAGTCGATGTATCGAATTGGTGAGCTAGCACAGTTGTGTGAGGTCAAAACGGATACGTTAAGGTTTTACGAGAAGCACGGTTTGTTATCGCCTTCATCAAGAACTGATTCTGGTTATCGCATCTATACCGAAAGTGACGCAGAGCGTTTGCGTTTTATTTTACGAGCCAAAGCGGTTGGTTTTACCCTTGCTGAGATCATCGAGCTGTTGTCGATTGAACTGGATAAGTCCAATTGGGCTTGTGCCGATGTTAAAGGCTTAGTCGATGACAAGTTAGCCAACGTTGAAGCTAAAATTGCCGAGCTGAATCATTTTCAGCTATCGCTACAAAGGCTATCCCAAGCTTGCTGCGGCGGGCCGGAAAGTGCAGAGCATTGCTCGATATTAGAGGCGCTCGAATCAAGTACCGAAAATATTCGCTGTGAAGGTGATTCACATGAGCATGGCCATACCCATGATGATGCGCAGTTGACTAAAAATTGCCAAAGCAAAACCGTTAGTAAGAATTAACAAGAGAAAACGTTATGTTATTTGCAAACTTTATTGACCTATTCCTTGATTCAGCTCCTTGGCTGTTACTCGGTCTATTTCTAGCTGGAATGTTAAAGATGTTCGTGCCAATGGCATGGATGCAAAAGCAACTGGGTGGCCATGGTTTTAAAACCACAGTAAAAGCGGCTGTCCTTGGCGCGCCGTTGCCACTGTGTTCTTGTGGTGTTATTCCAGCCGCTGTCGGACTGCGCCGCAGCGGGGCATCAAAAGCGGCGACCACTTCGTTTCTAGTATCAACGCCGGAAACTGGGGTTGATTCAGTGACTGTTTCATATGTACTGCTTGGCCCATTTATGGCGATTGTTAGACCTATCGCAGCGGTTACCAGTGCAATTGTTGCCGGACTGCTAGTGGGTCGTGATGACGATGAAGTTAAGCCGGTCGCTGATACCGAGAAAGCGGCTAGCTCATCTTGTTGTAGTAGCAAAAAAGCGGAGCCGAAAGTCGCGACTAGTAGCTGTTGTGCCAGTGAAAAGAAAGCCACTGTCAGTATGAAACCAATGGTTCAGAGCAGTGTTATGAGCCAGGTTACTAATGCCGCTCCGCTAAACTTGTCGCCAGTGGCAGAGCCAAAAAAATCAACTTGTTGCAGCAGTGAGAAAGTAGCCGTTAAAGCTGAGAGTGCATCATCTTGTTGTAGCTCAAAGAGTTCAGACTCCGCTGAAGCTGAGAGTTGCTGTGAGTCGACTAAAGATATTGCTACAGAGCTTAAAGGCACATCAGTTATTAGCCGTATCGGTAAGGGGCTGCATTTTGCTGCCACCGATCTAGTACGCGATACGACTGTGTGGCTATTAATCGGTTTGTTCTTTGCTGCGCTAGTCACAACGTATGTTCCAGGTGATTTCATGGCTAAATGGGGCGATGGAATTTTAGCGATGTTAGTGATGGTGCTGATCTCTGTACCTATGTATATCTGTGCTACAGCATCAACGCCTATAGCTGCAGGCTTGTTATTAGCAGGGGTTTCACCTGGGGCGGTATTGGTGTTTATGTTGGCAGGCCCTGCAACGAATATCGCAACTTTAGGTGTGGTGACTAAAGAGCTGGGTAAACGTGCACTGTTTGGCTACTTAGGCGGTGTATTAGGCGTAGCGTTAGTTTCAGGTGTTTTGGTTAACTATTTAGTCGATACTTTTGGCTTTGTGGTCATGCCACAAGTGGGAGAGCATCATAATTTGTTGCCTGCTGCTATTGTTTATTCATCAGCGGTTGTACTTGCTATCCTGATGGCTAAGGTATTTTTAGACATGCTACCTAAGAACTGGTGGCGCCGAGATTGCTGCTCATAATAAACCTGAATTAGGGGCTGTTGATCTTTCGAGCTTAGTTTTTGTTCGGTTCTTTACCGTAATTGAAGTATTGAATCGAACCCAAAGG
>NZ_JBFRMK010000078.1:0-20784 GCF_041470405.1 Shewanella sp. 10N.286.45.A1 | reverse complement strand
TCTCTCCGCCACATTAAGAAAAGCCCGATATCGAAAGATATCGGGCTTTTTGCTTTCTGCGATTTTAGTATGTGTATGCTGGATAGAACCCTAGGGTTCCTATTGTTTAAAGCCAGCTATCTCTCCGCCACATTAAGAAAAGCCCGCTATTTTTTAGCGGGCTTTTTGCTATTTAAATTTTAAGTTTAATATGCTGGATAGAACCCTAGGGTTCCTATTGTTTAAAGTCAGCTATCTCTCCGCCAGATTAAGAAAAGCTGGATATCGAAAGATATCGGGCTTTTTGCTATCTAAATTTTGAGTTTAATATGCTGGATAGAACCCTAGGGTTCCTATTGTTTAAAGCCAGCTATCTCTCCGCCAGATTAAGAAAAGCCCGCTATTTTTTAGCGGGCTTTTTGCTTTCTGCGATTTTAGTATGTGTATGCTGGATAGAACCCCAGGGTTCCTATTGTTTAAAGCCAGCTATCTCTCCGTCAGATTAAGAAAAGCCCGATACCGAAAGATATCGGTTTTTTGGCTATTCAAATTTTGAGTTTAATGTGCTGGAAAGAACCCTGAGGGTCCCTATTGTTTAAAGTCAGCAATCTCTCCGCCAGATTAAGAAAAGCCGGATGTCGAAAGGTAGCGGGCTTTTTGCTTTCTGCGATTTTAGTATGTGTATGCTGGATAGAACCCTAGGGTTCCTATTGTTTAAAGTCAGCTATCTCTCAGCCAGATTAAGAAAAGCCAGATATCGAAAGATATCGGGCTTTTTGCTATCTAAATTTTGAGTTTAATATGCTGGGAAAGAACCCTGAGAGTTCCTATTATTTAAAGTCAGCGCTCTGTGAACCTTGCGAATGTGAATTTGTTAGCCTCAGGTACTTTATTGACTGTAACGGTTATGGTTTCAGTGCGAAGTAGATATCGGTGATAAGTTCACTTTCTGCAACTTCAGGGAATAAATTGATGTAGTGAAAGAACAGTGGGAAATCGTTGAGGGTTTCACCACTCGCAGGCAACCATTCACGATAGAACTGATAGATCTTGTCGTCCATCTGTTGATGAGAGCCTAAGTGGCGGATCTTAGCGAAGCGACCACCTGGAATGGTCTTAGTAATAACGCCATCAGCATTGGCTTGCACCTCTTTAGCAACTGAACCACAGATATCAAAGTGAAATTGTTCTGCTGGTACACTATTGGGATCGTTATAAGGGATGCCAATAGTCTCACTTGAAGCAATTGGAGACTCTTGACTAGCTTTGCGCCAAGTAATAAATTTTTGGATGGAATTATTTAAGTTGCTGGGCGCGCCATGGTGTTCAAAGACGGCGACCATGGTGGCTGTTCGTGTTGTCAATTCTACTTTCACAGAGTCATTCCTCGTTAGCTGTACCTTGTCATACTCGCTGCTCCATTGTTGCCAATTAGGGGTGAGTCGAAATTGAGACGGCGTTTGTTTAAAGGTTTTCTTAAATGCTCGGGAGAAAGATTCTGAATTTTCAAAGCTAGCATCGAAAGCGATATCCGTTATCGACTCTGTAGTATGAAAAACTAATCGGTATGATGCGCGTTTCAGGCGCATCATCGATATATATTTTCCAACGTTTAAGCCGGTGTATACCTGAAACTGTCGATGAAAGTGGTACTTTGAAAATTGAGCTATTTGGCTCAGCTGCTCTACATCCAGTTTGTCATCTAAGTGCAGGGCTATATAGTCGCAAACCGCGACTATTTTTGCTGAATAGTGTTGCTTTTCTAGTGGGCTCAATTCAATCTCTCCTCAAGTGCGAAGCTATTATTGCAGTGCCCAGGCAAGGTTACCTGACTCAAATTGCTGTTAGAAAATATACTGACTAAAACCCACGGCGTTTCCAGAATGCGCCGATTTTGTCGTCTTCTTCATTCATATGAACTTTAAAGGTTTTCTCTGCAATGACCTTACCCTTCAGCTCAAGTGTCATTCGCCATTTACCGACTTTGTTATGCTCCGGTGCCCAAACGGTATCACCTATATAGAATTTCCAATCGTTGGATTTGACGTAGACTTCACCGTCAAATGGTGGACGAATATCGCCATTTTCATCAGGGATGTCAGGGTGGTAGATACAGTAGCGCAGTATTTGGTTCTTAGCCTTTTTGATTTGAGCGACAAAACCAAATTCAATATCGATTTCGGCTGGAACATGTACTGTAGCTTTAGTTAATTTTGGCAGTTCATCGCTATCTTCATCCCACTTGGTAAAGATCCCGCTACGAATAATGCTGACATCAGGTTTGAGTTTAGACATGGTTGGCTTTGCTTAGTGGGAACATTAGAAGCAAAACATGATACGCATTTTAATTTTGAGATGCATCAGTATAAAAGTTATATGCGTTATTGTTACAAGGTTAAGGAGCCGGAATATTTCTAGCAGTTAATAAAAACCGAGCAGGCTTGCTACTCGGTTTTAAGAGAGGTAAAAACGGCTTACCTTATTTTTAAGGCTTTAAGATCACTTTAACCGTGCTATCTACATCGGCTTCATCAATATAACCAATGGCGTTTGGTGTTGATGCTACAGTTGATTTCATCGCCGCAGCACTGCTCACTTTCGCTGGTGGGTTTCCCTTACCGGTAAAGACCTGTTTTGACCAGTAAGCTTTCAGCTGTGCATCTGACTTATTAGTGACTTTGCTATGAAATTCTGTACGAACGGGGTTGTTCTCGTCGAGCTCGAAAGGAACAAGCGCTGAAGAGCCTTTGCCTAAGAATATCTTTTTAGCATCGGAGGCTGAGATATCAGCAGCACTCGGTGCGCCAATAATGACTACAGCGGCTTGCGCTGAAACGATGCTGGATAAGCTAAGAATAGCGATTGAAAATAATTTTTTCATTAGTATTCTCCTTAAAATACAACGTCGAATTTAATGGTATACACCAATACATCGTCATATTCTTGCATCAGGTTGCTATCGAAGCCGCCAGAGGTATCACCAAAGTCATGAGCATAAGTGATATCGAATTTAACTGCCATATTGTCTAGTGCGTCCCAACGAACGCCACCACTGTATGATGTTCGCTGACCATTAAACAATGCAGCCATCATTGCGCTCTCTTGATCGACAACTTGTCTTTGGTCATCATCTTGAGATTCGTAGTAAGCAGCAGTTGCGTAAGGGGTAAATGCGCCTAAACGGTAGCCTACGGTGATATAACCAGCATCAGAGTCTGTGTATTGCCCTTCAACTTCGACGCGTGTCCACTCAGCCACGGCAAGCAACTTACCATTGTCGTAGCTCGCTCCGACTCCGGTAAAGGTTGCTTTATCATCGTTGAGCTTTAATAAAGGAACTTTAGCGTCAATTTCAATTGGTAGACCAGTAACCGGATCGTTAACTGGGATCTTAACGATATTGAAAATTGCACCGTTAAGTGTTGCTTGACCGTATACGACTCTTAACGTCCAAATTTCATCGGTCCAACTGATGTTGGCACCTAAGATATTGTCAAAATCAAGCTCGAAATTACTATCACTATCTGAAGATTGTCCACCAAATGCTTGCATCGTCAGAGTCGAGTCATCGAACTCTACGTCATAGCTTAGGTCACCACCAGTAAAGCTGGTGAATGGTACTGCGTCATAGACCTCTTCGGGTGGACGTGCGAAAGGTTGAGCATAGCCAACATCTAAATAGTCTGAGTACATAAATAGTGGCAGACGAAGCTTACCACCGCGTGCTTGCAAGCCACTATCAAAACGATGTGATACATAAGCCCATTCAGCTTCTACATCCCAATCATTTTCGCCTCTCATCATTAGTTGCATTACTGCTTGGGTATTGTCAGTAACAGCAAAAGAGCCTTGGAACCCAAGCTTACTTTCATCAGTGAAGTTAGCCGAAGTACTAGTATCTAAGTAGCCTGAATTATTATCAGCAGTAACGTAGGCCATGCTCATAAAGCCATTGAACTTAAAGCGCTCAGAGATACTTGCCGTTTGTTGCTTTTGTAATGCTTTTACCTGTTGCTCAAGTTGAGCTATTTTCTGATCACTAGTCGTGTCTGCTGCAAATGCATAAGAAGGCAAAGCCATAGCAATTGCTAGTGGTAGCGCCTTGAGAGAAAAATTAACGGTACTACTCTTGTTCATTGTTTATCCCTATAACGATTGTTTTTTGTTATTAATAGCTAGACTTTGAATTGTTCAGTGATCGCACCTAGCTGATTACTGACCTTTTCAATGTCATAACTGATCTCACCGAGTTCATCTGATGTGAACTTGACTTTTTCTGAGTTAGTTTCAATTTCAGCAACGTATTGTTGAATGAGCAGTGAAGTGTTGTGTTGCTCTTCAGTCGCGGTAGCAATTTGTTCATTGACGACCACGATAGCGCTGACTTTATCGGTAATACTGATCAGTGCATCTCCGGCCAGTGAGGTATTTCTCACCCCTTCATCAGCAGTTTCAATGCCGCGTTGCATGGCATCTACGGCTTGGGTTGAAGTTGAGCGGAGCTCTTGCAGAACTTGCTGGATCTCTTCTGTGGAGGTCTGTGTTCTTGAAGCCAGTGTTCGCACTTCATCGGCGACGACTGCGAAGCCACGACCTTGCTCACCAGCTCGAGCTGCTTCAATCGCTGCATTTAGAGCAAGTAGATTCGTTTGTTCAGCAATACCGCGGATCGTATCTAGAATGTCATTGACATTATTAGTAAATGCATCGAGCTGATTCACAACAACGGCAGTTGTTTTGACCTCCTCTGAGAGGCGATTGATGGTGTCGATGGCATTGGAAACAACTATTTGGCCACGTTGGGCCTCACTGTTAGCGGTTTCAGCTTCTAAAGAAGCATTACTGGCATACTCTGCAACGTGTTTAACTGTTACGAACATCTCTTGCATAGCTTCTGAAATTTGCCCTACAGAACGAGCTTGCTGGGTGACAATTAGTTCACTGTTTTTACAACTGCTTAGCAGTGTATTTGATACTTGACCTAAGTTTTCTGTGGTGGACTTGGTATTTGCGATAGACGACTGTAGTTTTGAAACAAACTGATTAAACCAATGTACTAGTTCCGCTATTTCATCATTACCGTCATATTCTATTCTGGCGCGCAGATCACCGTCACCTTCAGAAATATCTCGCAGCGATTTTGTTACATTATTAAGAGTAATAATAATTGAGTTGTTTACAAAGTAACCTACGATAAATAGAAATAGTGAGGCTATTAATCCAGTTGTAACCATCACCGTTGATGCGATATTTGAATTTTCTAGTGTATTTTCGATTGATTCTGTAAATTGCTGGGTAAGCTTAGTGTTTTTAGATTGGAACTGTTGTAACACTTCTTGATAACGAGTTGCATTTCTAGCCGCTTGATTCTTGATCAAGTTTAGGTCCAAGTCATCTTTTAAAAATTCATGAACTAATAACTTTGCATTTTCATGGTAAATTTTAAGGTTCTTTTCCATGTCTCTTGCATGAGTTGTTTCTTCTGGCAAGTCCTGGCTTATTTTATTTAAGTTGGAGGTTATTTTTTCTACCATTTTCTCAACAGTAACAAGTGATTCTTCTTCTCCTGTAGTGACCGCTGATTGAATCGTCTGCTCAAGTTGAATGACTAAGCCTTCATTAATTGTGGCAAGCTGCAATGCTGGGAAAAGCTTGTTATTCAGGTGGTTAAGTCTTTCTGCGTTTTCTTGTACACTTTGATTGTTAATGACTAGCGAGAAAACAAAAGAAAAAATAGCAACTAAGGTAAGTAGTATTATTCTATGCTTTATCTTGAATGAGCTTAATTTCATATTTAGACCTTAGAGGATGCTGGTGTTTTAAATGATTCTTGGGTGGTTAAGTTTTAAGATTTTTTAATCTTAAACTTTATTTTTGTACGGATTAAAATAAAGTTGTTACTCAGTGTTTAGTTGTTTGTTAATGCTGTATTACCGCTTTTTTTGTTTGGTTGTTTGGTGTTGATTTTTTGTTTGGATTATAATCCTGTTTATTGTGAGTGTATATTTAAAAATGCTTCTCTCTAATGGATTTATTTGTATTCGTTCTTTTTGTTTTTATTTGAGTTGATGGTTTTATATAAGTTTAAATTTAAATTATTTTTATTTTATATACTTTGTTGGTTTATAGTTTTGTGTTCTTAAATAAATTTAGAGCTTTTACTCCTTTATGTGTTCTCGGCTGGTTTTTTGCTCTGGTTCATCCCTTCGTGAGGTGGGGTTCCATGCAGAATGTTGCATTGTTACCTGATTACCTGCTCATCTAATGGCCGCTATTACTGAAGCCTTTAACATGCTGCGCTGGATATTTTTCGGTTTACTCTAGCGCTTAAACACTGAGATCGCTGTGATAGAGACTCACTCTGAAGAGAATGCATTGGATGATGACTTTAGGGATGAAATGTTACCAGCAGGGCTATCATCTTAAACCTTCTGACTTGTAGCTTTTTTTAGTCAATGTTAGAGAACGTGAATATTTCGATACAGTATAAAACACTGTTTGATTGGACATTATTAGTGAACAAGGTAATCTGAGGTGGTTTTTATACGAAGGGACAGTCATTTGATGATGTTTCGGCAGTATGAGGGTGAATCCATCAATACTGTGGCTTATATCCATGCAAGTCCCTCAACTTTCAATATTGATTAATGATCAATTTACTCTGGGTAATGTCGACGATATGAATCTTGCAACGCTATTTTATGTTTATGATCCTATGTGCAGCTGGTGTTGGGGTTATAAGCCTACATGGACATTCTTGGAGGAGCAGCTTAAACAGCAGTTCCCGCAGCTTTCTATAGAATATCGATTGGGCGGGCTTGCAGCTGATACAGATGAACCTATGCCCGAAGAGATGGAAGAGTTTTTACAACAGACATGGCAACAGGTTTCACAGCAATTGGGCACAGAGTTTAATTTTGATTTTTGGGCAAAGTGCCAACCAAGACGTGCTACTTATCCTGCTTGTCGCGGTGTATTGTTGGCACGAGATAAAGGCTTGGAACAGCAGTTTTATCAAGCAGTGCAACAGGCGTATTATTTGGAGGCTAAGAACCCATCAGATGATGACACACTAATCAATATTGCAACTGAACTTGGTATGGATAGTTCTGCCTTTGCCTGCGCGTTAAACAGTGAGAATACTCAACAATGTTTGCAGCAAGAGATTAATCAAACGCGTCGTTTACCTATCCAAGGTTTTCCCTCGTTAGTGATGGCGTTAAATGGCGATCTGATATTAATTGAATTGGATTATAAAAATGCGCAAACAAGCTTTAAGCAGATAGAAAGCTTAATGCAAGAAGCGGTACTCGACGCTTAACCCCATAGTTACTCTATGCAGCTTACTTGATGTTCTCTATTAATGGTGAGCGTTAAGACTTTCATATATTGGTCGTGAGTGACGTAGCCACAACGACCATTAATTTGTTGTTCAGAAGATAACCTTACTCGGTAGCTATATTCACCGTCAGCTTGTTCTGTGCTGTGGTGAATTCGCATGCTTTGTGATGGTTCAATACTGTCGAATACAAGATTGTTATTAGGAAGGCTAACTTCGACACGCGTTAGAAGTTGTCCTGACTCATTATTGATTTTGACACTAGGCATAATAAAAAAGTAAGCGTGGTAGCCGATAAACAAGCACAGGGCAGTAAAAAGAGAAAATATAAGGGGGTTTCGCATAAAGCTCCTAAATGAATAGCAACATAGTTTGATTATAGAAAACCGTTCAGCTTTTATTTGCTCTGTTTAATATTGCTTTTGGTATTATTAGCCTCGATTAATGGTGATGTCAGAAACATAACCATGCTCGGTCGCTATTAGCGCTTGCTTGAGCATTATTGCAGCCTCATCAGCACTCATAAAGCTATCGGTATTGAGGCTTTTGCCGCTGGTTTCCCAAAAAGAGGTCGCCATACCGCCAGGGTATACCGCGATAATTTTCATCGGTAGCCCTTTTAGCTCAAGCCTTACCGACTCAACAAAACCGCGAACAGCCCATTTGGCGGCGCAATATGTCGACTCATGCGCTTTGGCGATTTGTGCAGCAGTCGACATCACCATGACCACAGTGACAGGCTCATGTTTATAGCGTTTTACTGCCTCCCTCAGCAGCATAATTGCCGAGGTGATATTGTTGTTGAGAAGATCTTTAATAGCGACGGCAGACTGCTGTTCAATCGGACCGAAGTAGCCACTACCTGCACAATGAATAATGGTCGAAGGGGGGTGGGCTAGTGAGTCAAACAGGGACACTACTGATTGCTCATCAGTTAAATCGCAGGCGTACGTATCTATTTCGCTTTCAACTGATGTTGCAACTGCCTTTAGGCGTTGCGGATTACGACCGCTGATGCAAACAGGCATCTCTTGGCTGTAGATTTTTGCTAATGCGGCACCTAAACCAGAACTTGCACCAGTGATTAGAATCATTACGGTTTAACCTCTTAAAACAAGTTTACTCGATGACTAAGATTGCTTGCTCGAAATCAATCTGTTCGCCATCCTCAATTAATAGTGCGCTAATGATGCCACTTTTGTCAGCACTGATGTTATTCATCATCGTCATGGCTTCAATGACACACACTATGTCACCTTGCTGTACTTGCTGGCCTATTGTACATAGCGGTTTACCTGTACTTCTATCAGTGAGGTAAGCGGTGCCTACCATTGGCGATAATAGTTTATGGGTATCGGCTTCATCGCTAGTGCTGCTGTAATTGTTCATGCTTGGAGTTGCAATGGCGGCTGCAACACTGCTAGCAGGTGCTAAATAAGTTTGCGCTCCGGCTTGCATAGGCACAGGGCTGTGGCGACAAATACGTACAGACTCTTCGCCCTCCTTGATCTCTAGTTCAGCAATATCCGATTCTTGAACCAGCTCTATCAACTTCTTTATTTTACGAATATCCATATTAACTGGCTGACCTTATTTCTGTTTTGTAGCGTTCAGTTGGGCGATCACTGATTGCAGCGCAAATTGATACCCCTGAGCACCTAGACCGCAAATAACACCAACGGCTTTGTCTGAAAAGTAGGAATGGTGACGAAAAGGCTCACGGCTATGGACATTAGATAAGTGCACTTCAATAAACGGAATTGCAACGCCTAACAATGCGTCACGCAGTGCCACGCTGGTATGGGTGAATGCCGCTGGGTTAATAATGACAAAGTCGGCATCAGTGTTGTGAATCGCCTCAATCAATAGGTGCTCGGCATTTGATTGGATATGCTCGAGTTGTAGATTAGCATCTGCAGCTTGCTGCTTTAAGTCATTAACAATTTGCTCAAGGGTGTGATGGCCATAGTGGCCAGGCTCTCGGCGACCTAGCAGGTTCAAATTAGGACCATTAACGAGTAATACTTTTGCTTGGTTGCTCATGAAAAATTCCCTTGGATAAATCGTTTAAGATGAACTAATTTCAACAAAAAATCACCCTGTTGTCGAACTCAGAATTTGATAGTTAATTAATAACCGCTTTTGTTCTGTCTTAGGGCTTTGGTTGCCCCTTTCTGTTTTTTTGCATCGACTCTACGTCGTTGACTGCCTTTAGTGGGTTTGGTGGCGATACGTTTCTTTTGCACTGCCGATACACTGGCGACCAAGGCGATAAACTGCTCAAGTGCAGTTTGACGATTAAAATCTTGGCTGCGACTTTGTTGGCATTTAATGATGATTTTGCCGCTCTTAGTGATGCGATGATCAGCTTTGGCGAGCAGACGTGCTTGGTAAAACTCAGGCAAAGAGGAGTTTTTTATATCAAAGATAAGCTGGGCAGCAGTCGACACTTTATTAAGGTGCTGGCCTCCTGCGCCACTTGAACGGATAAATTGCCATTCCAGCTCGCTATCTTGAATCGAAACTGAGTTGGATATTTTTATTAATGCCAATGAATAATGCCCACTGTATAAGGTTCATTTCAAGACAAAGCCGATACTGCTAAGCTTGATGAAGGTCAATGTTAACAGACTTTAAGCTAAAATAAGGGCTTAAGCCGCTTTTCCTTCAACATTGATTTGCTATCATCAAGCAATTATCGATTCGACTTTCTATATAAGAGTCTAGTAGCTAGGGTCTAGGAGTTAGGGTATATATGCTGTGTAAAATTCCAGATATCACTAAAGGCGTCATTAGTTTATTTGCCAGTGGTCGTTTGTCGACTGAAGATTATGGTCAAATTCTGCAGCCGATGATTGAAAAATACCAAGATAACACCGGTAAGGTGTGTCTATATGTAGAGGCAGATGTGTTGCTCGAAGGTTGGGAGCATCAGTCGTTAGCGGGCAGCGGTGAGGTGCAACTACCTAATTTTGAAGCCTTAGTGCTTGTTGGTGGACCCGATTGGTTTGGCAATGCCGTTAAGTTGCTTGGGCCATTTATGCAAGGCGAAGTCGCTTGGTTTCCGTTAGAGCAAAAACAAGATGCCATTGACTGGATTGCGGGACGTACCTAACTCGTTAATTTTGGGTATACTAGCGGCAAAGTGGGTGCTTTACCCCATCTATAAAAAGGATTAACAGATGTCTTTATCAAAATTGTCAGCCGTAAGTTTGGCTTTAGCATTAGCGTTGGGAATGACTGCTTGCGCTCCTGAAGTAGGCAGTGAAGCTTGGTGTAAACAGATGAGTGACAAGCCGTCTGGTGATTGGAGTACTAACGAAGCGACTGATTACGCTAAACATTGCGTATTTAAATAGCCATTAGCGGCTAGCGTTATGATCAAGTTCACTCAGTGCAATTTAAACATTGCGCCAAGTGAACTTTCAGATATTATGCGAGTCATATTGGCTACAACCATATGTTTTAGTTTTAATTCTGTAGGGTGAAACTTGCGTTTATTTGCTCCCCAAAATCTTCTAAAGATGGCAACAGTGCTTATCGCTATTGTGCTCCTGCAGTTTTCAGGCGGCAATCTTGGCGCGCACCAATTGCATTTAGGAGATCACGAGGAGGAGAGTGAATCACATCCACATATCCAGTTTACTGCTGATGTCACCACCTTTGCTCAGTGCATCGGTGACTGTACTTGCCCGCTGGAACTGCAACAGAGCGAACAAGCTGACCCGATAAAACATGCACATACCATTGCTAAAACTGAGTCGCAGAATTTCGATCTGTGTCTAGATTGTCCCTGTCATGGTGGTCATGTTACCGCTATGGCTATTGAATCAATAACACCATCTGTGCCTGTTGGTGATCTAGTTGTTAGTGTCGACAAACAATATCTTCCTCCAGTTCAACTGCAAGATTACCGCCCCCCAATCGCTTAACCCTAACAGCATCAGTATCTTTACAGCCTCTGTTGAGCTTACATCTTGATGATGTTTAGCTGCTGCACTGTTGTATGAGATCTTTGCTGAATCTTTAGTTTCTAATGAGTATGAATAAGTCGCAAGTGAGTTGTTGCAGCGACTGCTGTGCAGCTAACAGTAAGTGCTTATCCATACTGCTCTATAAAGATTGATACAGGCTGTCAAAGACCACAGTGTCTTAGGCAATCTGTATGACATTCGGCCGAAACACGGTTTTGATTAACGTACCGATGAGTTTGTGTTCTTTATGCATACTTAGTAGGGCGTTAGTGGAAACGTGTTGCCGGATAGATAGGATCCGCGATGAAAAAAACCATGATCGCCACTGTTTTGCTCGGCTACTTGGCCAGTAATGCTATTACTTCACAGGTAATTGCAGCAGAAACAGACATAATGGCAGCAGTACCTTCAGTAAGGTTAAACCCATCCAATACTGGCGTTGCACAGTTTAATGACTGGTTGCCAGAAGTGATGCTGCGTTTTAACACGCTTCCAGAAATCCAAGCGCAAAGCGCACGTCGTCAGCAAGCTGAATTAAATATTCAGGCGGCTGACAAAGCTGTTTATAACCCTGAATTGGGTGTGAACTATCAAGCCAATGACTCTGAAGAGTCGGACGACACTTATACCCTCGACATCAGTCAAACCATAGATTGGGGCGATAAGCGTGGCGCTGCCACACGTATGGCACAGCTTCAAAGTGAAATACTACTGTCTGATATGACGCTAGAGCGCAGTCAAATGTTGGCCGAGCGTCTACAAGCATTGGCCAGCCAAGCTCAAGCTAAAAAGGCGTTGCAGTTTCAACAGCAACAATTTGAGCGCGCTAAAGCGCAATTGGATATAGCACGTCAACGGATGGAGGTCGGTGATATATCCACTGTTGAGCTGCAGTTAATGCAACTTGAACTCGCCAATAATGCTGCTGATTATGCTATTGCAGAGCAAGCATCAATTGCCGCCGATGGTGCCGTACTTGGCTTGTTTGGCGATATTGAGCTGCCATTTTCAGACTTTCTGAATGCGCTTAGCGCCCAAGCTAGTCAGCCTGAGGTTTCCCCTGAACTACCCGCGCTTAAAAGTGCCTATCAGCAGGTGTTGATTGCGAAAGTCGCTGCCAAACAAGCCAAAGCTGATAATGCCGCCGACCCAACGATTAGTTTAAGTGCTGAGCGAGAAGGTGAAGACAACAAAGTCGGTGTTGGCATTTCCATTCCATTGCAATTTAGAAACAACTACAGCGAAGTTATCGCTGTGGCCAATGAAGATATTGCAATCGCAGAGCAAACTTACCTCGCCAGAGAGCGGGTGTTATTACAGCAGCAAAAGCAGTTTAGCCTGAGCTTACCTAGGCTGAAGCAGCGCTATCAGGATTGGCGTGAGTTAGTGCTTACTTCTGCTGGTGAGGCCGCTAAGAGCTTAGCTCTGCAATGGAAAACAGGTGACATCAACACCAGTGATTACCTGCAAAGTCAAAGGCAGATGAGCAGTAGCTATCTTGCAGGGCTTTCGTTGGAATCCGCTCTGTATGAGAGCTGGTTAACTTGGATGGGAGCAAGTGGTCAGCTTGAGTCTTACCTTAATAACCAACTTGCACAAGCCGCGCGCTCTCAAACTAAGTAAGGGTTAGATAATGATAAATATTAAAACAGACATCATCAAAATGAATAGCATCAATTCGGCAGCATATATGAATACCTCAACGAATAAAGATACTCAAAAAGCGGTCTTCGGATTTAACGCAATCACTCGAGCCATGAGTTTTGGTTTGATCATGGCATTTAGCAGTGCATTAGTGATGCCTATAGTCGCTAACGCGAGTGAAGGCCATGATCATACGCAGGAGCTGCCAGCTAAATCAGAGGTGATAGAGGATGACGGTCATGGTCATAGCGCTGTTGCAGAAACTGCAGAGGAGCACGGACTTGACGCACTAACGTTGACGGCGGAGCAGCGCGAGCTAGCAGCGATAAAAGTGGTGAATTTAACCGAACAGAACTTTAGTTTAGAAGCCGTCGCGACGGCAACTCTAGTTGTTGATCGTGACCGCACCATTACGATAGCTCCACAAGTTGATGTGCGAGTACAAAAGCGCAATGTGGTGCCGGGTCAGGAAGTAAAGCAAGGCGATGTGCTGCTGACTCTTGGTGGCGTTGCAGTTGCTCAAGCCCAGGCTGATTATATTAATGCAGAGGCTGAGTGGAGCCGAGTCCAGCGTATGAGCAAAAGCGCTGTGAGTGCTAGCCGCCGACTGCAAGCACAAGTTGATGCAGAGCTTAAGCGCGCCACTCTAGAAGCGATGAAGATGACCCCCAAGCAAATTAAAGCGTTGGCTTCAAACCCTGAGAATATCGGTAGTTACCAATTACTCTCGCCAATTACCGGCCGGGTTCAACAAGACTTGGCCATGCTGGGACAAGTTATTGCTGCTGGTACTGCACTGATGCAACTCACCGATGAATCACATCTTTGGGTACAAGCAGAGTTAACGCCTACTCAAGCGGAGAAAGTCAGTATTGGTAGTAAGGCGATTGTTAAGGTCGGTAATAAGAGTTTAGAAGCTAAGATTATTGGCCGTTCCCATGAGCTCGACAGTGTTACCCGTACCGAGCAGATTCTGGTTAGCTTCGAAAATGCAGGTCATGTACTGCACGCAGGCCAGTTTGCTGAGTTGTACTTACCTGATGCCCTGCAAGGTGGAGTGATTCTGCCTGATGCTGCCCTCACGCGTGGTGGCGATGGTGACTGGCAGGTGTTTATTGAAGATGAAGATGGTTTTGAAGCCCAAGAGGTTGAAGTGGTTGAGCGTCAACGTGGTATGAATTTGGTTCGCGGTTTGGCCGTTGGCACTAAAGTGGTGGTTTCAGGCGCGTTCTTTCTAGCGTCTGAGCAAGCCAAATCTGGCTTCGATATTCACAACCACTAGGAGGCAATCGCTATGTTACAGAAATTAATTGACGTTGCGATCCGCAATCGTCTGATGGTGGTGCTCGCGCTAATTGGAGCTGTAGTCGCCAGTGCAGCAATGTTGCCAAAACTTAACCTTGATGCGTTCCCTGATGTGACGAATGTGCAAGTCACAATCAATACTGCCGCTGAAGGACTTGCGGCTGAAGAGGTTGAGAAACTCATTAGTTACCCTGTTGAATCAGCCATGTACGCACTGCCATCGGTGACTGAAGTGCGTTCACTCTCGCGTACTGGTTTGTCGATTGTGACTGTGGTATTCGCTGAGGGCACGGATATCTATTTTGCTCGCCAACAGGTGTTTGAGCAGTTACAAGCTGCAAGAGAGATGATCCCAGACGGGGTAGGCGTACCTGAAATTGGCCCAAACACTTCTGGTTTAGGGCAGATCTATCAGTATATTTTGCGGGCAGAGCCGGGCTATGGCGTTGATGCTTCTGAGCTAAGAAGCCTCAATGATTATCTGGTTAAGCTCATCATGATGCCTGTTGGCGGCGTGACCGAGGTGCTGTCGTTTGGTGGTGAAGTGCGTCAGTACCAAGTGCAGATCGACCCAAATAAGATGCGCAGTTATGGTTTATCAATGGAGCAAGTCACTAATGCGTTAGAGAGTCACAACCGTAACGCAGGTGGTTGGTTTATGGACCAAGGCCAAGAGCAACTTGTGGTTCGTGGCTACGGTTTATTGCCAGCGGGTGATGCAGGTTTAAAGGCGATCACTCAGATCCCACTTACTGAAGTTGGTGGCACACCAATCAGGGTGAGTGATATTGCGGCCGTCGAGTACGGCAGTGAGATCCGTGTCGGTGCCGTTACCATGACCCGCCGCGACGATGCTGGTAATAAGCAAGTGTTAGGTGAGGTTGTGGCTGGTGTGGTGCTTAAACGCATGGGTGCTAATACTAAAGCCACCATTGATGATATCAGTGCTCGCACTGCATTAATTGAACAAGCACTACCTGAGGGGGTGTCATTTGAGGTGTTTTATGATCAAGCGGATCTGGTTGATAAAGCAGTAGAGACGGTGCGCGATGCCTTATTGATGGCATTTGTATTTATAGTGGTGATCTTAGCGTTATTTTTGGTCAATATCCGCGCTACCATGTTGGTTCTACTATCGATTCCGGTATCGATTGGTCTGGCGTTAATGGTGATGTCTTACTTTGGTATGTCAGCAAACTTGATGTCACTTGGCGGCTTGGCGGTGGCAATAGGTATGCTAGTGGATGGCTCGGTAGTGATGGTTGAAAATATTTTCAAGCACCTTACTCAGCCTGATAGACGCCACCTAGCTGAGGCTCAAACCCGTGCTTCAGGTGAGATAGACCCACATCATGCCGATGAAGATGGTGCAGACGCCGCAGAGCGCAGCGGGATAGCGATGCGAGTCGTGTTGGCGGCGAAAGAGGTATGTAGCCCTATCTTCTTTGCTACTGCGATTATCATCGTGGTATTTGCGCCACTTTTTGCCTTGGAGGGGGTTGAAGGCAAGCTGTTTCAGCCGATGGCAGTGAGTATCATATTGGCGATGATCTCTGCGTTGTTAGTGGCACTTATTGCGGTGCCTGCGCTAGCGGTCTACCTGTTTAAACGCGGGGTAACGCTTAGAGAAAGTGCGGTGCTTAAGCCGATTGAAGCGGGCTATCGCAAATTGCTGACAGCCACCATGGCAAGACCGAAAGTGGTGATGCTGACTGCTGCAGTGATGTTTGCCATGAGTATGGCCTTACTGCCAAGGCTTGGCACCGAATTCGTACCGGAGCTAGAAGAAGGGACGATTAACCTGCGGGTCACTTTAGCACCAACTGCGAGTTTAGGTACCTCTTTAGATGTTGCCCCTAAGCTTGAGTCAATGTTGCTTGAGTTCCCTGAAGTCGACTATGCACTTAGCCGTATTGGTGCGCCTGAACTAGGCGGCGATCCTGAGCCTGTGAGCAATATTGAGATCTATATTGGTCTTAAGCCAATAGATGAGTGGCAGCATGCTGAAACTCGTCTAGAGCTGCAGCGAAAAATGGAGCAGAGACTGAGTATCTATCCTGGTCTGCTGTTTACCTTCTCCCAACCGATTGCGACTCGAGTTGATGAGTTACTGTCTGGGGTAAAAGCTCAGCTAGCCATTAAAATATTTGGAGCAGATTTAGATGTATTGTCTGAGCGTGGCCAAGTGTTAACCGACTTAGTCGCTCAAATTCCAGGTGCGGTGGATGTTTCATTGGAGCAGGTGAGCGGCGAAGCTCAGTTGGTCGTTCGCCCCAAGAGAGAGCTATTAGCGCGTTATGGGATCAGCGTCGATACTGTAATGAGCTTGGTTAGCCAAGGCGTTGGAGGCGTAAGTGCTGGGCAAGTGATTGATGGTAACGCGCGTTACGATATCAATGTACGTTTGGCCGAAAAGTATCGCAGTGCACCTGATGCATTGCGTGACTTGCTATTGACTGGTGCCAATGGCGCGACAGTGCGCTTAGGTGAGGTGGCGGACGTGGTTATCGAGATGGCACCGCCGAATATTCGCCGAGATGATGTTCAGCGCCGAGTGGTGGTACAGGCTAATGTTGCAGGTCGTGATATGGGATCGGTGGTTAACGATATCTATGCCGTGGTTCCTCAAGCACAATTACCGCCGGGTTACACTGTGGTGGTTGGCGGTCAATATGAGAACCAGCAACGGGCGCAACAAAAGCTTATGCTCGTGGTGCCTATTTCTATCGCACTTATTGCACTGCTGCTGTATTTCTCGTTTGGTTCGATAAAACAGGTCGCATTGATTATGGCTAACGTGCCGTTAGCACTCATTGGCGGTGTCGTTGCCTTATATGTCAGTGGAACTTACCTTTCGGTGCCAAGTTCGATTGGTTTTATCACCCTGTTTGGAGTTGCTGTACTCAATGGTGTGGTGCTGGTGGATTCAATAAACCAACGCCGGGCTAGCGTAAAAAGCGAGTCAAATACAGCGCTGTATGATGCCGTTTATGAGGGGACGGTTGGGCGCTTGCGTCCCGTGTTAATGACGGCGTTAACCTCTGCATTAGGGTTGATACCTATTCTTATTTCATCAGGGGTGGGCAGTGAAATTCAACAGCCTTTGGCGGTGGTGATCATTGGCGGTTTGTTTAGTTCAACAGCACTGACGTTACTGGTGCTGCCCACCCTGTATCGCTGGTTATACCAAGCTCGTGCTAGTAAAGAATAGCAAACACAGCGTAAGCGCCCTATATCCTCAGTGGTTAGGGCGCTACAGTTTTTCTTGGGCAGGGCTGCTTAAGGGGGCTAAAGTCGTTATTCAGCATTAGTCTGCCTGAATAATCTATTTAGCTTTTATGGTTACGGTTGCTCGCCATGAGTGTTTGAGTCTATTGACTAAGAGGTTGCTATAAAAGTGCGGGTTTGCTTTTGCTACAACCTAGGTGCCTAACCGACTTAATCATAAACTTTTGCTATGGCGATTCAATTTAGTACGCGGAGCAGGACTGCTCCGCTTTTTTATGGCATTTGGCGTGCCGCTGAAGCGTTATTTTAGCTCCCAAACTTCCCAGCTTTCGAATTGATATTTATCTGCTAATGCCAGCGCTTTTTTATAGTGCTGTGCCGCTTGCTTTTCATCACCCTCAGCTTGGTAGTAGACGCTGAACTGTCTATGCCAATTAGGGTTGAGCTCACCTTCTTTACTGACGTTTTGCAAGACGGTTTTAGCATGTTGGTTATCGCCTTTTTTGAGTAGCCCTTTTGCAACTTCAATGCTGACTATAGTCAAAGACTCTGGAAAGCTGGTGTTGATCGCTTTGAGTATGTCGTCGACTTTATCGACCTGCTTTGACCAAAATATGTATTTGGCAAATTGATAAGCTTGTAACCATTCAAACTGAAAACCTGCCCACTGTTTTTGTAATGCCTGAAAGTGTTCGATTACAGCCTTGTAGTCACCAATTTCTAGCATATCGGTGCCATCAGTGGCGTAGTTTGGCGCTAAGAATTGTAAGCCATCGTATAACGCAGGTAGTGCCGTGGTGAAGTGATTCTCTGTGGGGTAAGACTTGAATTGCCATTGTAGTGATTTATCGGCAGAAGCTTCAAAAGCCGCAGCAATCTTATCGACTCCCATATCTTCTTCACGAGCAACAGAGAAAAACAGTGGGGCAGATAGTTTATTTTGTTGTAACAGTGACTCAATTTTACTCGCCACGCTGTAGTCATCAAACCAAGCGCTAGGGCTCATGGCAAGGTAAGCATTAAACGGGCTATCTTGCTGCATCATACTGTAAAGCGTAAACAAGCCTCCAAGTGAGTATCCGGCGAGTGCTTTCTGGCTGTTGCTTTTGAACTCTTTATCTATCAGCGGCACTAGCTCGTTAGTGAGGTAACGATGAAACTCTGCCGCACCGCCAAAGGCTTTATCTTCTGTCGCCCAAGTCGTAGTGTATAGGTAGTCATCATCGCCTTGATTCGCGACACCTACCACTATCATCGGCGGTAGTTTCCCCATGCGTGCAAGGTGTTTTACCAGCGCCGAAACATGCTGAAACTGAAAGTCTGCATCAATAATATACAGAGTCGGGAAATGCCTATCGCTGGCATAGTAACGCTCAGGAAGTGACACCATAAAGCGCCTTTCCTGTTTTAAAACACTTGATTGGTGCGTGTACTCGTGAGCACTAACAATGGCGCTATGCTGTAGTCCTTGCGAGGAGGCATTAGCCATAACCTGGCTGTTTATTACTAGTGATAGCAGCAATATTAATAGATATTTCATAAGGTATATAACTGTTTTCATTGTTTTAAATTCTATTGATGTTTGCGTGGTTTATTCAGCTTAGCAGTTTCGCTTAGCAAGGAAATATCTAGAGGGTGAAGTCTTTGTAATCCTTGGTGAAGCTTCAGTGAAGCTATGAATCTAAGCACACTTAGCTAGGCATTGCCTCTTAGCTATTCAAGTAAAGAAACTGTTGATGTAGGGAGAGGTGGTCAATTAATCATTGCACTGAATATTCGCATTATTGAATGCTTTAACTAAATTGAAAACTAAATGCAGCGAAGGATTGCCGCATAAACTCACAGGGAGGTTAGCCATGATATTCAAATATCGCTGGGTGATAGCGACATTGATTATTTTCGGTTTCAGCGTATATCTATTTCAACAGTCCAAACAGCACGCAAGCCTTGTCAAAAGGGTTGAAATTGACGAAGGACACACTCAATTATCACAAGATAACAGCATACTTGATCAGACCTCGATTGCTGCTGTTCCCACCTTTGTTTTCGAACCCGATAAAAAGCCTCACATTATCCTC
This sequence comes from Shewanella sp. 10N.286.45.A1, assembly GCF_041470405.1. Taxonomy (NCBI): domain Bacteria; kingdom Pseudomonadati; phylum Pseudomonadota; class Gammaproteobacteria; order Alteromonadales; family Shewanellaceae; genus Shewanella; species Shewanella sp. 10N.286.45.A1. The sequence goes on along the minus strand of NZ_JBFRMK010000078.1, from coordinate 1,237 downwards.
GGGCTAAGATTATTTTTAGATCCTCAGTTATCTTCGAATGGACAAGTTAGTTGTGAGTCTTGCCATCATATCTATGACAATGGTGCTGAAGATATTGCGGTCTCAACAGGAGTTAAAGGTGCGGGCAACCGAAACTCGCCTACGATGTTCAATATTGGGTTGAATAGCCGATTTTTCTGGGATAGACGCGCAAATAGTTTGTATGAGCAAATCGACGGTCCTATTCATAATCCATTAGAGATGAACAGTAATTGGGACGATATCGTGGCTCGATTGTCCAACCAAGCCAGCTACCGGAGTGCTTTTGCTGAGCATTATGATGAGGGCATTACAGAAGACACGATTAAAGATGCATTAATAGTTTTTATGTTGCAGCTCAATACTCCAGATGCACCGTTTGATAAATACTTGCAGGGTGATACCAGTGTTATGTCCTCAGCTGCAGCTTTAGGTTGGCAAAAGTTTCAGTCGTTAGGATGCATTCATTGCCCCAAGGACGTAATGTCGGTGGCAATCTGTTTCAGAAGTTTGGCAGCGTAGAGTCGGTGGCGGCGCTGAATGCAGATCTTGGCCTTAATGATAAATATGTATATCGAGTCCCGAGTTTACGCAACGTTGCGATAACCGCTCCCTATTTTCATGATGGCCGTGCTCAGAGTTTAGAAGAAGCCGTTTTGGTGATGGCTAAAGTGCAGCTTGGTAAAGATCTCGAAGCTACAACGCTAATAGAGCTTGTGGCGTTCTTAGATTCTCTTACCGCGCCGAAACCTCCGGTTCTTAAGGAATTAAATCGATGAACGCTTTAAGTTATAAAACCAGTACTAACTGTTTAGTTCTGTTGGCGACACTAACAGTATTGGTGGTTTCAATGTTGATCGCTAAAGTTTATATCGTGCAGCAATATCAGCATGCTTATACCGAGTTGAGCCATAACATTCTCTCTGTACGGGACGATGTTTTCAAAATGGAGGTGAGCAATGGCTTGGATTACGATGCTATTTCTGGTGCGCTAGTAGGGACAGAGAGGCATGTGCAACAGCTACAAAAAAGTTTACAGCCGGAGCACCTTTCTATTGTGCAGTGGCTGTTGTTAAGCAATCCACAAATATCAGGGCATGCCAATCGATTATCGGCTTCAGTGACAACTTTGGTAACAGATCTTGAGACCATATTAAGGCTCAAAATTTCACAGGAATACTCGAACCATACCATTATACTAATTGCATTAAAAGTTTGA
>NZ_JBFRMK010000077.1:0-21645 GCF_041470405.1 Shewanella sp. 10N.286.45.A1 | reverse complement strand
TAAGTTAAGTTAAGTTAAGCTCAATTCAGACACTCTGAATAATGGATCTATTCATGACCAACAAATCAGGCCAACTGGGGCTCACGTTAATTGAACTTGTTGTTATTATCATTCTCGCTATTCTTGCCGTTATCGCTTTTCCCAAGTTTATCAACTTAAGAGAAGATGCGGCGATAGCGACCCATCAAGCGACCGGTGTTGCCTTTAAAGGCGGAATAACCTTAGCCAATGTCAAATGGGCTGCAGCAGGAAACTCAGGACCTGCTGATAATTTACAAGTGTTTGGCGGTGGGGCATCGGGCCAACTAGATATCAACCTATGGGGTTTTCCTGCGCAAAATTATCCCCCTTTTGAGAGCAGCCCGCGACTAAATAATACCAATGACTGCATGTCTGTTTAGCGCACTGTACTCGAAGATGCTCCCATAGTATCAAACTCTGCGAATACGCCCGATGCAATTTATCGCGCCGCTTATCAAGGTCCAGATCAGTGTTTCTTTTATCTGCTGCCAGACCAAACTTTGTCTATCTATTACGACTCTCGTGATGGCAGCGTTATTACCGATTCAGATCCCAATAGTTGATATCAATGGTTTATTAGCTGCTAATTTAAGATAGAATCAGTCATCTAAATCTCAATCATTAAGAGCATAAGCAGAATGTCAGAAGCTAAAAAAGAAACCACCATTTTTGAAATAGCCGATCAATTCATCGCATTGGCCAACGAACTTTCAGCAAAAGAGCAAGATGTCGGTAAAGTCGGCACAGGCATGCGTTTTGCTGCTGCTCGTTTTAATGCGTTTGAAGCATCATTAAAATCAGCTGATCTTGCCGCTGAAAAAGATAATGCACTTGAGTGGTTTAGTAACGAATATAAAGAGATGTTGAAAGACAATCTTGAAGATCATATTAAGAATCCATCACAGCCAAAAGCTGAAGAGCCAGCTAAAGATGACTCTGTGCAAGTATTCAACTCTTAATGAATAGCTAAAAGCTGCACAAAAAAGCCATCATTGCTGATGGCTTTTTTATTACGTAAACATACATTCTTTGGGGCATTTACAAGGTAAATAGCACTCTCAAGGCTAATAAAATCAGTACAACCCCAGACAGTTTATCAATCAATGCCGCTTTCTCTCGTAGTTTTGGCAACACTGCTGAGTGTGATAAAACCAGTGCAATAACAGTATACCAAAGGCCATCCACCAGTAGAGGAGTCAACACAATCAACCCTTTTGCAGTCATGTTATCGGCGACCATGACAAACTGACTAAAAAGCGCCAAGAAGAACAGCATAATTTTTGGGTTAAACAGTGAGATAGCCAAACCATCACGAGCAGCAGTCAATGCATCTGTTGATTTACCCGCGGCCAATTTGTCTGACATACCACCTTTAGAACGTAAAGCTTGCACGCCCATATAGGCTAAATACAATGCACCTATAATCGCAATACCATTAAATACCATCGGAGCCTGCTTGAGCACTACAGCAAGCCCCAGTAAAGTCACTAACGCATAAACGCCAATACCGATAGAATGAGCCCAAGCACAAATAATCCCTTTGCCTCTTCCACCACCTAAAGTATGCCTTACAACCATGGCTAAACTAGGCCCTGGAGACATAGCGCCTAAACAACAGATAGCTAGCAATCCTAGCCATGCACTAAAACTCATTTCCCTTTACCTTTTACTACGTGATTTAAATAAAGAGCCCCTAAGGGCTCATCTTTTCAACTAAGGTTATCGCCATTCTCTATTACTTTTCAGGGTGATAAAATGCTCTAATATCTGTAGCTAATTGCGCTAAAGAATCAGGTTCAACATACATCATATGCCCTGCTGCATAGTAGTGCATTGATACTCTGCGATTGTCGATTCCATTATCGGCAAAGGTATTTTCAGTTGCGAAAAAGGGAGTCGCAAAATCAAAATAACCGTTCGCAACAAATATTCTAAGATCTTTATTCTCTCGCTGTGCTCGCCCTAGCATAGGCGCAACGTTTACATAGTGCATTTGCTTACCGTTGACATTCCAGTTCCATCCCCGATTTACCTCATAAGAGAGTACGTTAAATGGGCGAGTCATTTTAATCCCTAAATCTTTATAGACATAGTCATGTATTGCAGCTGTATATGCGCCATCAATACCGTAGCCCGATGGATCATTATCATTTCGCTCACCACCACTATCATAATCGACACCTTTGTAACGGCTATCTAAGCGACCAACAGTCAAATCTTGATCTCGCAGCAACTGCTTTGTGTATCGACTTGCACTGACCCGCAAATTAACCCTGTCTAAATAGAATTCAGACAAGCCAGTAAAACGCGCTAATTGTTTACGGGTTGCTTGGTAAGTTGCTGCGTCAAGTCGATTACCTTGCAACAATGCCAGCGCATAATCTTTAATTGCAAATTGACGAGAGGCTTCAATAAAAGCCTCTAAGCCCAAGGCTTTATCTGCTGCACTGACTTTGTCATGATAAAAGGCCGTTGCTGCCATAGTGGGTAAAAAACCAATGTAAGGTTGGTTGTTACCCGGCTGATAACGCGCGTGACTAAAATCAAGAATAGATGATATCAACATCACACCATTAATTGAGATATCAGTCCAACCGCCTTGCAACTCGTCCACGAGTGCCGCTGCTCGAGTGGTACCGTAGCTTTCACCCGCTAGATATTTAGGAGAGTTCCAACGTCCGTGTTCGATCAACCAGCGACGCATAAACTCCGCAATAGATTTTGCATCTTCAGTCACGCCCCAAAAATCTGCACCTTTATTCTCCCCTAACGCTCGGCTAAAGCCAGTACCGACAGGATCTATAAAGACTAAATCTGATTCATCTAATATTGAGTATTTGTTTTCAATTAATGGGTAAGGTGCTGCGCCATCATCAGTTGCATCGCCAGGAACCACTACACGCTTAGGACCAAAAAGCCCCATGTGCAACCAAAGTGATGCTGAGCCTGGGCCACCATTGAAGACAAATGTAACAGGCCGTTTATCACTGTTTTTAACATCGGTACGTAGATAACTGATTGAAAAAATACTCGCTAATGGCAAGCCTTTGCTATCTTCTAAAATTGTTTCGCCCGCAATTGCTTGGTAGTTAATTTTGTTATCATTTATCCGTGCTTTATGCTCAGTCACGACAACTTCAGGCTCAACTTCAGCCACTGCAGATGGACTTTCAGCTGCGGTAACACTCCAAACAGAGAGTGTGGAGAACAAAATAAAGCCAACCGTAATGGCTCGCTTAGCACTAGTTTTTATATTGGTGAAAAGAAGCATTCTCGTCCTTTAATACTGTTCACAGTACTTATTGTTATTTTAAGCGACCAGCTTACAAACTCTTATACAACAGCGCAAAGTATCAATTGCAAACAGATCTTTCAGGCAGAGGCTCCACTAACTATTATCGATGTGCGTTAACGGTTCGCTCCTTCGCCCATTGGCGTAATTCCACTAAATTTTCTCTCATAACTACCGACAATGGCCGAGTATTAAGTAACTCAGCTAGAAGCAGTTGTTGATCCACAACTTGGTTAGTCGCTCTAGCTGTATATGTCGCCGATATTACCGCTTGCTCTATTTCAGCGCCGGAGAACCCATCACTCGCCGATGAAAGCGCTGCGAGATCAAAGAGGCTCATATCCAATCCGCGCTTATTGCCATGGATAAGAAATATTGCTCGACGGATCTCATCATCAGGCAGATCAACAAAAAAGATCTCATCCATACGCCCTTTTCGCATAAGCTCTGGAGGCAGTGCGCTGATGTCATTAGCGGTCGCGACTAGAAATACCTCAGACTCACGCTCCGCCATCCAGGTCAGTACCGTGCCTAAAATACGCTTTGAAGTACCATCATCACTACTACCGCTGCTTAAGCCTTTCTCTATTTCATCAATCCACAATACACAGGGAGACATCAAATCGGCCAGCGTTAATGCTTGACGTAGATTCTTCTCCGTCTCACCAATATACTTGTTATACAACGCCGCCATATCAAGCTTTAGTAACGGCCTTTGCCATAACCCTGCAACCGCCTTCGCCGCCAAGCTTTTACCACTTCCTTGCACTCCGAGTAGCAAAATACCTTTGGGGCTTTCGATGCTCCCCGATTGTTCTAATTGCGGTTTGCGATGCTGCAGCCACTGCTTGAGATTATGTAAACCAGCAACTTGCGTAAAATCGCTAGTGTCATATTCAAACTGCAACACTCCATCCATATTAAGCAGTTCAAACTTGCCTCGATTAACCAGATCTATATCAGAATGAGTAATCGCTCCATCATCAACAATCGCCTTATGGGCTAGGCGGCGCGCGTCATCAAATGTGACTCCCCGAAGATTACCTGCGAGCCTTAAGGCTGCCGATTCATCTACTTCAATGCTCAAGCCTTGCTGGTTGGCTTGCCTGACTTGCTGCTGAATAATATTAAGAAGCTGAGTACTGTTTGGCAGCGATAATCTAAAATGGGCACAATAACGTTTGATTTCTGGAGGTATATCAAAAGCATGACTAATCAAAATAATAGTGTGCTTTAACGATTCATACTCTAGCGCTATCTCTTTTAGTAAACGGGTATTTTTGGGCTCATCAATGACAAAAGGATGAAAATCGCAAAGGGCATAAATTCCTCCCTGAGGCGTAGATTTTATCTGCCCTAATATATCGGCAGGTTCACTGTTAAACTTTTGCAAACCTAGCTGTTTATCTACCCGAGATAAGCCTTTAGTGATGCTCCAGCTAAATAATGGTTGATATAAAACTTGTGACACCCTTTTTAGTAAATCTAGAACTCGATACTCTTCATAGGTTTCGATAATCACGATGGGAGTGTTGGAACGTAAAATCGCAGTTAAATCCCTTATATCTTGCATGTTTTACAGCCTTCATTATCAAATTTCACTAACAATAAAGGGACCTAAAAGGTCCCTTTATCAAACTCAACGACACAACTCTTAGTGGAATAGGTAGTTGAGCCAACCCTGCATTCTCAATAAGACTTTACGCATAATTGCCACATGAGCAAAATGTTCGGTATAGATCGCGATATGTCCTGAGACCCCCGCGGGGAATTGAGTCAAGATATCTTTATCTTCGAGATCAATCACGACAATAGAACGTCCGCGCATCATCATGACGTTAGCGGTAATGAGTCGACCGCCAGACTGGATCTCACCTTCAGCCATAGCAGGTAGAACTTGAGCGACTTTTCCTTTAAATACTACTCCTGGCGCTCCATCTAAAATAACTTCAGCTTCATCTCCCTTTTTAAGCCTTAATAGCGAGTTCTGCCAAAATGCACCAGCAAATGTCCGGTCTTCATCTGGAATAAAGCTCAACAGTGATCTTAACGGCATAGGAACCGCTACAATACCTGGGCGCAATGCCATCTGTGTTACCATGCCATCAGCGGGTGCTCGTACCACGGTTTGCTCAAGGTCAAACAACGCTTTTTCAAGCTCCCCCTGAATTCCTGCGACTTTAGTGTTCACCCCGTCAACGTTAGACTCGTATGCCAACTTTACACGTAATTCCTCAGCATGCGCTGCTGTTAGTTGCGCTTGCGAGGCTAAATAGAGCTGACGTTTGTTGTCCAGCTCTAACTCTGTAAATGGCGAGTTAGCGCCACCTCGTTTACGGCCTTTTTCATAACGGTCAAACGCAGACTTGGTTCGATCTCTATCAGCCTCTGCTCTCGTTACTGCGGCCTTAGCGGTTTCCCAAGCAGCCTCCAACTGAGGAACTTCGAGTTCGGCAGCAACCAATGCTGCCCGCTTTTGCTTCACAATCGCAGCGTAACCGGTTGCATCCAATTTAAAGAGAACATCGCCCTTTTTAATAGGAGTATTAGGCTCTACTTCAACAGAAACAACCACACCTCTAACTAAGGGGTTTATTGGGGTAGTGACAAATACATCCTTAGCGAACGGGGTATAAGGATGGTTATAGTTCATTAATAAAATCAAAGCGCCGACAATAAAAATACCGCCCAATATAGCAGTGGGTACTGTCCATTTTGTTAGCGGAATTTTAAATATTTTAAATATAGCAATGCACACAGCGGTGTAGGTTAGAATCAGTAGTAAATCCATATTACACTTTCCCCTCTGGCGTGATATTAGTCGTATCTACGACAGGTTCGCTCAACTCAGCGGTAGCATTGATACCTTCTACTGCAGCTAATCTTTGCTCCAGTTTTCTAACCGTTTCCGTCAGGCCTTTAACATCACTCTCCAATATCTGTTCTTTCTCAACCACTTGGCTGAAACCCCAACCTCGGTCTTCGCGATAGAGCGTGGCCCAAATCCATAAAAAGGGCCATATAGCATGGAGTGTGAATAAGCTCACCCAGCCGGCAACATGCAGAGCATCTTGCTGCGGATGATTTCGCTTCTTAGCAATTTCATAAGGAATATCGTGTATTGCTATTACGCCGTAAAAAATAAAAATGGCGACAAAAAATATGATGCCTAACGCAAAGTAATCTAAAAACACAGGGCTCTCCTTAATTTGTTTTGATTACACTTATACCCGTTTTACTTGAAGGTGCTCGTTTCAGAGGTATTGTGCCAGTTCAATTCTAGGCGCATTAATGTAGAAATGGTTATTCCCTTTTAAATTAGTGCAACAACGAAGTGTGCTGGCACAATGCCTTCTTCGATGGGCTTTAATGGACTTTACTCAGTGTTATTGATTTTACCAAGGGAATGACCATTCGTGGCAATCAATGCCGTGATTAAAGTCCATTAAATTCCCACTGAATCCTGCATCTTTAGGTAGAACGGGTATATTACTGTCAATTCTATACAAACATCTTGGCAACAAACCATCTACAAAGCTATGTTTTTTTGAATTAAAACATTATATAAGCATAGAGTGTTTTTCTAAAACAGCGTGATCTGCCGCACGTTTATCATTAATGCTACATTGCGAGCTCTAATGGCAAGGTAGACTAAAACCAATAATAAATAGTGCCCCTATGTTGCTTACATTGCAGCAAGGAGAGTATCCCTACAATTTTAACAAAGGTAAAAAAGATGATAGGTACTGCATTAAGCCAAAACGCTAAGCGCGCTATGCTGCTTGGGTGTGGAGAGTTAGGTAAGGAAGTTGCCATTGAACTGCAACGCTTTGGTATTGAAATTATCGCTGTTGATCGTTACCCAAATGCGCCGGCAATGCAGATTGCGCATCGTAGCCATGTAATTAACATGCTAGATCCCGAGGCATTAGAGCAGGTCATCAACTTAGAAAAACCTGATCTGGTGATCCCTGAACTTGAAGCTATCGCCACCCAAGCATTGGTTGAACTAGAAGCCAAGGGGATAAATATAATTCCAACAGCCAAAGCAACTCAGTTGACTATGGATAGAGAAGGCATACGCTGTTTAGCAGCAGAAACACTCGCCATTCCAACCTCGCCTTATTTCTTTTGCGATACCGAAAACGAATTTAAAAAAGCCATTAGCCAGATTGGCTTACCTTGTGTGGTAAAACCGGTAATGAGTTCATCAGGCAAGGGGCAAAGTATGGTTCGAGATGAAGCTCAAATAGACTCGGCTTGGCAGTATGCTCAAGAAGGTGGAAGGGCTGGCGGTGGACGCGTTATTGTTGAAGGCTTTATCGCTTTTGATTACGAAATTACCTTGCTAACAATTAGTGCTATAAACGGCATTCATTTCTGTGATGCTATTGGTCACCGTCAAGAGGACGGTGATTATAGAGAATCATGGCAGCCACAAATTATGTCTGATGTTGTTAAAGCCAAGGCACAGGATATCGGTGAAAAAGTGGTTAATGCGCTTGGCGGCTACGGCTTGTTTGGTGTTGAACTATTTATCAAAGGTGATGACGTTTACTTTTCAGAAGTATCACCTCGTCCCCATGACACAGGTATGGTGACTATGATTAGCCAAGACTTATCTGAGTTTGCACTGCATGTGCGGGCAATTTTAGGCTTGCCTATCAGTAATATTGTACAACATGGTCCGAGTGCATCAGCGGTGATCTTAGCCAATGGTCAATCGACTAACATTCAATTTTCGGGAGTCGCTGAAGCGCTAGTAGAGCCTAATACTCAAATTAGACTATTTGGTAAACCTGAGATTGATGGCAGCAGACGACTCGGTGTAGCACTAGCCAGAGATAGCAGTATCGAGAAAGCAGTCGACAAAGCATTGACCTCTGCCAGTAAAGTTAACGTCATCCTTTAACAGCTTTGCTAAAGGTAGTTGATTAACAATAGGCTCTATATCTCTGCTGAGATACAGAGCCTTTTTTCAGCCAATCATGCTACTCGTTAACTCTGTTAATTGTCTTCCCTGCTAAAAAAGCAATCAGGTTATCAACGGCGATATTTAACAGGTTTTGTCTTGCCTCAATGGTCGCCCAAGCATTATGCGGTGAAATAGTAATATTTGGCGCTGATAGCAGTGGATTGTCTGCTTCAGGTGGCTCTGTCGATAAAACATCGACACCACAAAAAGCTATCTCCTGTTGTACTAAAGCATCAGCCAAGGCCATTTCATCAACTAAGCCGCCACGAGCAGTGTTTATCAACATTGCGCTACGTTTCATTTTGCTGAGCACGTCTTGATTAATGAACTTGTCAGTAGCAGCTGTTAATGGGCAATGCAGTGACACGATATCAGCGTCAGAGAAAAGCTCATCTTGCGTTACCCAAGTGCATCCCATTGGTAGTTTAAGACTGGAATGTCGAGTATTAACCATCACCTTCATACCAAATGCTAACGCTATTTGGGCAACTGTGCGGCCAATATCACCAAAACCGATTAAGCCTAAGGTTTTGCCTTTAAGTGATTGCAGTGGCGATAGAGTAAAACAAAAATCCTCACTTGATGACCACCTCCCTTGCATGACAGCATCAGAGTGACGAGCGACTTGCTGAGTGGCATGTAAGATATGTGCAAATACCATTTGTGCAACGGCATCAGGGCCGTAACCTGGAACATTGGTGACCACAATACCTAGTGCTTTAGCGGCATCGATATCAACCACGTTGGTCCCAGTGGCGAGTACGCCTATATATTTAAGTTTTGGAAGCTGTTTTAGGGTGTTAGCATCAAGCACTGTTTTGTTAGTGAACAATACCTCAGCATCTTGGCTGCGTGCCAACACATCTTGTGCTGGTGTACGCTCAAAACAATCCAACTCTCCAATGTCTTCAAGAGGCTGCCAACTTAGATCGCCAGGATTCAATGCATATCCATCTAATACCACTATTCGCATTTATCACGCTCACATTTTTAAAATTTAAGACTTGCGCCAATATTCGCTTGGCCTTGCCACATAATGTCTGATTGAATATTCCAGATACAACCTTGGCCACTGCAAAAGAGTTGATTGTCAGCGCTGATAAAAGTCGCGTAGCCTTTTACTTCGGCAAATAATGACAGTGCGTTAGTCGCTTGATATTCGACCCCTCCGCCTAATGCAACTGAAAAACGAGTTTCATTAGAATATTCACCACTGGGGCGTAGCTGGGTCAAACCAAGACTTGTAGTCACATAAGGTTTTACATTTTCCACAGGGAAATACAGGCTGCCACCAACGTGAAAGTAGTCGACATCCATTTTAGAGATGATATCTGGGCTGAAGTTACCGCTAGCCCTTAAGTCAGTCGATTGGTGGCTATAAAGAAGGTAAACATTTCCAGGGTCTTTTGTAGTAAAGCCGAGCATAACGCCATAGTTCTCAGATTCAGACACTTTTACAGTGCCACTGTCTTCACCTTGAGTGCTATAAACATCAAAGTCGCTGGCGCCGAAACTATAACCTCCAAAAGGGGCAACGTAGACTTCAGCTGTAGCAGGTAAGGAGCATAATCCGATCAATGCAAGTACTAGACTCTTTTTCATGACAGTTCCTTTTATTATTTTACTTTCACTAATTCAAGGCTTAACGCATACCTCTATCACTTTTCACCCTATCATAAGCGGCTTGAATATCCTGCGCTTTTGTTTTTGCTAGTTCCATCATTTCAGGTGGCAAACCTTTGGCAACCAGTTTGTCGGGGTGATGTTCATTCATCAGTTTACGGTAGCCACGCTTAATATCTTGGTCTGACATCGATTCCTCCATCCCCAACACATCGTAGGCATCGGCAACGGAAGTCTGATGACCCGCTCCGCCCTGTTGATGGAAATTGAACTCAGCTTGCCACCTAGCTAACAGTTCATCGAGCTGCTTCTGGCTAAAGCCTAGCTCTTTAGCAATGGTAGATAAAATCGTATGTTCTTTAGGATCCAGTTTCGCATCTGACAGTGCCGTTTGAATTTGGATCTCTAAGAACATCTGCAGTAGCTCTTTACGACCCATAGAGATCAATCTAAAGGTCTTCAAACAGGCGTGAATATCGAAGTCACTCTCTTTACCTTCTCTAAATGCTGCCTGCGCATCAGCCCTTGCATCGCCAGTGAGGCGCATTTGATCCATCAACGCATTTGCAATGCGAATATCAACTTCTGTTACCTGACCAGACGCTTTTGCTACATGCCCCATGACCGCAAATGTGGTATTAAAAAATAGTGCTTGGCGCTTACTGCTTGTGCCTAAGCCCGCTCTAGCACTTTGACGGCGGTCATACATATGCCCAAGCCACAAACCAAAAATGGCTCCACCTAGACGGCCGAACATATAACCAATAATAAAACCGAAAACCTTACCCCAAATTCGCATTACTTACCCTTTTTCGCTCTCGTTTTTCAATTTTATCAAGACGTTCTAGTGTACCGACGTCACACCAATATGGAGAAAAGTGTTCAGCGGAAACCTTACCATTATCCATCGCTGCTCGTAGTAATGGCGCGAGTGCAAAGGCTTGTTCAGCTATATTGCCAAACAGAGCCGGATGATAAACCCCCATGCCTGAAAAGGTGAACTTACTCTCACCAAGTACAGAGGCTCTACCCTCTATTAATGCAAAATCGCCAGCGGGATGTTGTGTAGGGTTATCAACCAGCCATAAATGTGCCAACAGCCCTTCGCTTAGTGCATTAATTTTTGGCAGAGTATCAATAAAGACATCACCATTAATAACAAAAAATGGCTTATCCCCAAGTAAGCTCAATGCCTTTTTTATCCCACCACCGGTTTCCAACGCGTGGGTTTCTTCGCTATAGCTGATAGTCAGCCCCCATTTGCTGCCATCTCCTAGGATAGAAACTAGCTTGTGACCTAGCCATGCATGGTTGATCACCACCTCTTTAAAACCCGCTTGTGCGAGCTTTTCTAAGTGGTAAATAATAAGAGGCTTGCCAGCGACTTCAACTAATGGCTTTGGTAAATGGTCTGTCAATGGTCGCAGTCTCTCTCCGCGTCCAGCTGCTAAAATCATTGCTTTCATGGTTTGGCCTTTACTGCTGGAATGATGACATTTGCAATCCACTGACTAAATTCAGCCAATTCGGCGTAACGACTGGCAATATCACGAATATACTCCAGAGTTAACGGAATATCGGCCATATATGCGGGCTTGTTATCTCGATAGTTTAATCGAGCGAAGATCCCAGCGGCTTTAATGTGTCGCTGTAGCCCCATGAGATCAAACCAGCGCTGATATTGTGCAAAGCTCACCTTTGAAGACAACAGGCCAGCGTCTATGGCTTGCTCATAATGGCCCAACATGAGTTGGTCAACACTCTCCTCAGGCCAACGAATGTAGCAGTCTCGCAATAGTGAAACTGCATCATAAGTCACAGGTCCTATAACCGCATCTTGGAAATCAATCACCTTCAGCTCGTTATCTTGCAGCATTATGTTACGGCTATGATAATCTCGATGCATGCCGACTTTAGGTTGCAGTCTGACATTCTCTACTAGAATGCTGAATACATCTTGAGTGCAACTCTCGACTTCATCAATAGCTAACCCAAGATGGTGCACTGCTAGCCACTCGATAAAGATGTTCAACTCTCGCAGCACAAATTTATCATCGTAAATAGGCAGTGCGCCCTGTTCAGTCGTTGTCACTTGAGCAATATCGTTTAGCAGTAATAATGCTTTTTGATAGTAGTTCGTCAAATTGCCCGCGGTCAGTACCGATAACAATTGGATATCACCAAGATCACTGAGCAGCATAAACCCTTGCTCTACATCGCAAGCAATCACTTTAGGAACAGCAATACCTGCACGTGAATAACTTTCAGCTATTTGTATAAATGGCGTTATCGGCACCAGCTTTGGCGGCGAATCAACTACAATATAAGAAACTGAATCAACGATAACCCGAAAGTATCGTCTGAAACTTGCGTCACCCGAAATAAGCTCTGGGGTGATATTTGAACTAAAATATTGCTTTAGCCATGCATTTAACTGAATAAATCTAGAATCTGACAAGGGCACCTCATGGCTCTTAAGAAGAAATTGCTTTATTATAACGACAAAATGGAAACAGCTAAGCGATTGAAACAAATTATTTGGCTGAGTTGCCCAAGAAAGGGTGCAACTTTTCTCTTCTTCAATAGTCCAGACTAAGAAATCATAATTAATTGACCTAAGATGCAGATCCGTTATTTTCTGGCCTTGAGCCTGCTTCCCCAATTAGTCTTGGCAAATGACGCCAATACTGCAACTGTTGAAAGTTCGCAGTGTGTTGTTGAGCCTCCAGTAAAACCGTATGTGCCGCTGTATGATTTAGACAGCCCAGCAGATCTACAACGTATCTCGATAATTTCTGACAGCTCAACAGCACAAATGGGCAAACAAGCCCAATTCAGCGGCGATGTGAGTTTTAGCCAAGGCGGACGTAACATCTCTGCTGATGAGGCTATTTTAGATCAAGAAGCTGAAGAGTTAGCCGCCAACGGTAACTTGGTATTTCAAGATGAACAATTTACCGTTACCGCAGATTCTTTAGTTGCCAAAATGCGCAGTAATAGTGCCACATTGCTCGGCGCTCAGTATTGGTTGCACGGCCAACAAATCCATGGCGATGCCAACAAACTAGAAATAACTAAAGAGAATAATTTACTGCTTTCAAAGACCAATTTCACCACTTGTCCTCCCGATTCCCCATCTTGGCTGTTAGAAGCTGAGCAGATAAAAATTGACAGCACAGAGGAGTGGGGAGAAATTTGGGATGCCAAGCTTAAAATTGGCGGTGTACCGGTTATGTATATTCCATACATGACAATTCCAGTATCAGATAAACGAAAATCAGGTTTTTTATTCCCATCGTTTAGTACCAGTACCACTAACGGCGTAGAGTTCGCCGTACCTTATTATTGGAATATTGCACCTGAGTTTGACCTTACATTTACACCTAACTATATGTCTGCTCGTGGTTTATACACCAAGACAGAGTTTAGGTATCTGGCGGGTGAAAAGCAGCAAGGCCAACTTAACTTCGAATTTTTACCTGATGACGATAAGTTAGCAAACAGTCCCAATCGTTACCTGTATCATTGGGAACATAGCGGAGCTATAGATAAAAATTGGCGCGTATTAGCTAACTACACCGATGTTTCTGATAATAACTACTTCAACGATCTTAATTCCGATGTGCAACGTGCAACGGATAATCAGTTAACCCGGATTGGCGAAATTAGTTATTTTGAGGAAAACTGGGACATTAGCGGCCGCGTGCAAGATATTAAAGTACTTGGGGAGGAAGAGAAGCCCTACCAAGTGATGCCGCAGTTTACCTTTAACTATCGAGCGCCTGAATATTGGAACGGCTTTGATATTAACTTAATGAGTGAAGTTACTAACTTTTCTCATCAAGACAGTGAATACTCAACCGCCACTCGTGTGCATGTTGAGCCTAGCATCTCATACCCGATCCATGGTCCGGCAGGTTCACTAACAAGTGAAGTTAAACTGCTGCAAACTAACTATTGGCAAGATGACAATTCAAATCTGGCAAACTCACCACTTGATGACACTGTGAATCGTACATTGCCGCAAGTTCGAATTCATGGTCAGATTAATTTCGAGCGTTTTACTGATTACTTTGATACTAATTACCGTCAGACTTTAGAGCCACAATTCCAGTACCTTTATGTTGGCTATGAAGACCAATCAAACATTGGTATTTACGATACAGCTCAGTTACAAGAAGATTATAACGGCCTGTTTCGTGAACGTCGTTTTTCAGGCTTAGATAGAATTGCTGATGCCAATCAGTTTACTTTAGGTCTAACCACCAAACTGTTTGATGAACAGAACAAAGAGATTTTCAAATTCAGCTTAGGCCAAATTATATATTTGGAAGATAGTCGTGTAGGCATCAATGATGTCAACGGCAGCGCCGACACATTTGTTCAGGAGAATACCTCGAACTCCGCACTCGCCGCTGAGCTCAGCACCCAACTCTATGCCGATTGGTTCTTAAGTGGCTCGATTCAATACGACGCAAAAGAGAGCGAAAACAAGAAGAGTGAATTAACGGTTGATTATCGCCCTGGGAAAAATAAGCTATTACAGGCCAGTTATCGTTATGTGCCCGACTTACTCAATACCAATACCAATGAGTCGGTCGATATTAAGCAAGCGGGCTTTAGAGGTGCATGGCCAATTAACGACAACTTATATCTTGTTGGAAACTGGTATTATGATCTCAATGAGAGCCGCAGCGTAGAAACCTATACAGGATTTCAATATGAATCATGTTGCTGGGCCGTACGTTTGAGTTATCATTATCGAATTAAGACCAATTACGTTGACGAAGACAACCCAGTCAATGATACTCGAGAGCTATTTGAAAGCGGTGTTTACTTAAACTTCGTGATAAAAGGCTTAGGTGGTTCGGGTCCTTTAGGGGTTTCAGATATGCTTGATGATGGTCTATTTAACTATCGTAAACCGCTTTACTTGAAGAATTAGATAAACAAAATTAGCTAAAATGCTGAACCTAGCTGAAGACAAGCAGTCAAAGCAGGACAAAAGAATCATTAACACGGTATGCAAATACCGCAAATGACACTCATAAATGCCAAGGATTTTTGTGGATGAAACGCTGTAACAGATTGATTTTTGCTTTACTAACATTGGCTATGAGCCAAGTTGTTCACGCTGCGGTTGAACCGTTAGACCGAGTCACAGTGCAAATAAATGAAGGCATCATTTTAGAAAGTGAAGTTGCTGGTATGGTTAAAACCATTAAAGCAAACGCTGCCAACGCAGGTCAGAAGCTCCCGTCAGATACTGCACTGCGAACTCAAGTTATTGAACGTCTGATCCTTACGCGTCTACAGATGCAGATGGCCGATCGTATTGGGCTGCATATTGGCGATCTTCAATTAGATCAAACCATTGCTAATATCGCAAAAGAACAAAATATATCTGTTGAGGATATGAGAGCTCAGATTGAAAGTGACGGAACCTCTTTTGCCCAATACCGCGAGCAGTTACGCGAAGAAGTGACTTTGGGGGAAATTCAACGTATTCAAGTTCAACGTCGTATTCAAGTTTCACCGCAAGAAATTAACAACCTCGTCAGCCTTATTAATGAACAAGGCCTTAAAGATGTAGAATTTCAAATAGGTCACATCCTGATCGATGTGCCAAGTGATGCAACCAGCGCTCAACTTGAAGCATCGACGAAAAGAGCTGATGCGGTACTAAAACGCCTTAAAGATGGTGATGACTTTAGAAGCATTGCTATTGCAGCCTCTTCAGGCCCGAAAGCACTAGAAGGTGGTATTTGGGATTACATGAACATCAACGAAATGCCGACTTTATTTGCTGAAGTTGTCAATGATGCCAAGGTTAATGATGTTATTGGACCAATCAAGAGTGGTGCAGGGCTTCATATCCTGAAAATTATGGATGCTCGAGGTTTACAAACCCAAGAGATCGAAGAGGTTAAATCACGTCATATTCTGCTAAAACCGTCTCCGATCCTTTCAGAGGAACGAGCAAAAGGTATGATGGATAGATTCTTAGCTCAAATTCGCTCAGGCGATGCCAAGTTCGAAGACTTAGCACGCCAGTACTCAGAAGATCCAGGTTCAGCGGTAAAAGGTGGTGAATTAGGCTGGGCTGATCCAAACGTTTGGGTTCCTGCATTTAAGCAAGCATTGCTGTCTCTAAAACAGGGAGAGATCAGTGAACCATTCCGTTCAACTCACGGTTGGCATATTGTACAGCTTGAGGGAAGACGCACCACGGATGCTACCGAACAGTTTAATACAAACCGAGCTCACCAGTTGATCTATCGTCGAAAATTTAACGAAGAGTTACAGAACTGGTTAGATGAAATGCGTGCAGAAGCATTTATTGATATTTTCGAGCCGGAACCAAATCGAGGTTAACCATATTGTCGACTAAACGAATCGCTATCACGCCGGGTGAACCGGCGGGGATAGGACCAGATTTAGTGATTCAACTAGCTCAGCAGGCTTGGCCTGCTGAGCTAGTCGTTTGTGCTGATCCTGAATTGCTACAAGCTCGAGCTAAGAAACTCGGTCTCGCTATTCAATTACGCCCTTACCAACCAAACCAACCACCTAAAGCGCAGGAAGCTGGTACGCTTACAATTGTACCTTTTGCTTTAGAAAGTGAAGTGGTATGCGGCAAACTTGATGAACAAAATAGCCACTATGTTGTTGATACTCTGCGTTTCGCTGGAGAGAAAAACATGGTCGGCGAATTTGATGCCGTAGTAACGGGCCCGGTGCATAAAGGAATAATCAACCAAGCTGGGATCCCATTTAGCGGCCACACCGAGTTTTTTGCCAATCAAGCAAACTGTCAGGATGTGGTAATGATGTTAGCAGCACCGGGGTTGCAGGTTGCATTGGTGACAACGCATATTCCGCTAGCTTATGTATCAAAAGCCATTACGCGCGATCGCTTACATCAGATAGTTAAAATTCTTCATAAGGATCTGGTCGAGAAATTCGCCATTCCCAAACCGAGGATTTATGTCTGCGGCCTAAACCCACATGCTGGGGAAGATGGTCATTTAGGCCGAGAAGAGATTGATACGATTATCCCTGCACTCGAAGAGTTAAGAGCGCTAGATATGGATATTATCGGTCCGTTGCCCGCAGACACATTGTTCCAAGCTAAATACTTAGAAGATGCAGATGTGGTACTCGCTATGTACCACGATCAAGGCCTTCCAGTACTAAAAGCTAGAGGTTTTGGCAGTTCAGTCAATATTACTCTAGGATTACCCTACATAAGAACATCGGTCGACCACGGTACGGCCCTAGAGCTTGCAGGCACTGGCTCCGCTGATATTGGTAGTTTTGTCTGTGCATTGAATAGAGCCATTGATTTGGCCGCAAAGAATTAGTGAAAAGTTAACCCATGAGTAATAAAGTACATTTAGGCCACACGGCTAGAAAACGTTTCGGTCAAAACTTTTTGACTGACGAGAATGTGATTAATCGAATTGTTGGCGCTATTTCGCCTGACAATGAGCATGTAATGGTCGAAATTGGTCCGGGCCTTGCTGCACTTACTGAGCCAGTGGCTAGTGGCATCGATAAGTTAACCGTTGTCGAACTTGATAAAGACTTGGTTGAGCGCTTGAAAACTCATCCAACGTTAAAAGATAAGCTAGAGATCCACCAAGGTGATGCCTTGAATTTTGATTTCAAGCAGCTTGTACGTGAAGATATGCAGATGAAAGTGTTTGGTAACCTACCATACAATATCTCTACGCCACTCATGTTTCACCTTTTCGAGTTTGCTCAGTACATCGAAAACATGCACTTTATGTTGCAAAAAGAGGTCGTACTGAGACTATCTGCGAGCCCTGGGACAAAAGCTTATGGTCGCTTGACCGTCATGGCACAGTATCACTGCCAAGTCATGCCAGTGCTAGAAGTACCACCAGGCTGCTTCACTCCTCCGCCAAAAGTAGACTCGGCAGTTGTACGTTTGGTTCCATATAAGACAAAACCATTCCCATGTAAGGATGTTGAAGTCTTAAGGCATTTAACAACAACAGCATTTAATATGCGTCGTAAAACATTGCGAAATAACCTTAAGCACATGTTATCTGACGATGAGTTCGCACAACTTGAGATAGACTCGACCTTACGACCAGAGCAGATTAGTGTGCAGCAATACGTTGCTATGGCGAACCTGTTCATTGATAAGCAGGCTAAATAACGGTTAGCACGAGTCATTAAAGTATTTATAAAGGGCATATATTTGCCCTTTTATTTTGAGTTACACTCACCAACGTTGCTATCTATTCCTTCAAAGTCCCATTAGTATATCGATACACTTTCTTGATTTTGATCACTGAGGCTACAGATGAACCAACGCTTATTCCCTATAAAAGTAGAAGTTAAGACGGAATATATTGAAGCGCAATCGACACCAGATGAAGAGAAATATCTATTCAGTTATACCATCACCATAATCAACTTAGGTGATCAAGATGTCACTTTAAAAAGTCGTTACTGGTGCATAACAGATGCAAATGGACAAAAAAGTGAAGTCCAAGGAGCCGGCGTTGTCGGTGAAACTCCAACAATAAAACCCAATACCGCCTATCAATACACCAGTGGAACAGTTCTAGAAACGCCATTTGGAGTAATGGAAGGCAACTACAGCATGATTAAGAGTAACGGCGAAGAGTTTAAAGCACCAATATCAGCATTTAGCCTTGCTGTACCAGGTTTACTTCATTAAGGGTTAACGCTTTACATGGCAAATTACTTTGTAGGTGATATTCAGGGATGCTTTGACGAACTAAAGCTAGTTCTTGATAAAGTGGCATTTAATCCATCAATTGATTGTTTGTGGACAGTTGGCGACCTTGTCGCTCGCGGTTCAGGCTCTTTGCAAACTCTGCAATACCTTAAAGCATTATCTGGCTCTGCTAAAATAGTACTCGGTAATCATGACCTGCACTTACTTGCTGTTCACGGGAAATTGAAACGAGCGAACCCTAAAGATCAACTAGATGAACTCTTACATTCAGAGGAAATTGGAACACTAATTGATTGGTTACGGTTGCAACCACTTTACCAAGAGCATACCGAACAAAACATCATAATGACTCATGCGGGCGTTCCTCCAAACTGGGATCTACATACCCTAAAAGAACAGGCCAATCATGTATCTGACGCTCTGCAACATGATGACTATTTGACGAACTTAATCGCGAAAATGTATACCAACTCTATTGATTGCTGGAATGATAAATTGTCGGATCTCGATAAAAAAATCTACACCATAAATGCGCTAACTAGAATGCGGTACATCTACGCAGATGAACGTTTAGATTTTGACTGTAAACTTCCAATAGAACAATGTAATAACCCGCAGTTATCACCTTGGTTTGCCCATAAAGCAAAACTACGCCCATCCCATACGTTAGTCTTTGGTCACTGGGCAGCAATCATGGGACAGGTCAGTTCACCTAAACTCCAAGCGCTAGACACTGGTTGTTGCTGGGGAGAGCACCTGACTTTATGGCATGCGGAGTCAGATCAAAAAATAACTCAAAATAGGTTAAAAAAGAGTTAAACTATCTGCGAAATTGGTCGATATAATTTATAGCGTGCCTTCCAATGTAGTGTTTTCATCTGGAATAATATAATAATAATAAATGGAGCTTCTATGAAATTAAATGTAGCAACTAGAGTGATTGGAGGCTTCGCATTTGTCACCTTTCTACTTATCGTTTTAGGCGCCGCATCGTGGTTTACCAATAGTAAGCTCAAAACTAGCACTACCCTACTACAAGATCTTAGTTTACCAGCTCTAGAATCTAGCAATCGCCTGTCTCACACTCTCTCTAAGCAAGAGAAAAAAGTATTAGTGGCTTACCACAGTCCAGACAGCAATGCTGTGCCAGCGATAAAGTCTCAATTTACAGCAGCGAGCAACACATTTTCACAAGAACTCAAC
The DNA here is from genome assembly GCF_041470405.1 of Shewanella sp. 10N.286.45.A1. Taxonomy (NCBI): domain Bacteria; kingdom Pseudomonadati; phylum Pseudomonadota; class Gammaproteobacteria; order Alteromonadales; family Shewanellaceae; genus Shewanella; species Shewanella sp. 10N.286.45.A1. Next base: position 1,794 of record NZ_JBFRMK010000077.1, on the reverse strand, counting down.
CAACTTACGGCGTTAGTCAGTAACAGAAGCGATTTTAGCCAAGTCATTAACAAGCTAAAAAATAGCTACAACAGCTTTAAAAACCAAAGCGAAAATATGATTAGCACTCACGAGAGTGCCCTGCTGACTCAAGCAAGAATTAAAAACAGATATGATGATGTTGAAGTTGCAGTTGATGACAGTGCATCGCTACTGCTAGATCTTATCGATTTTGAGCTTAGCGAAGATGTCATTAAGCAAGAAATTGCAGCTACAGCCAGTACTCTTGATTCAAGCCTAAGCGGTATCGTCAGCACTAGCTTTGATTTAATCGGCACCACTGAGAAATCTAAATTTAATACCATCTCAAAAGAACTTGATTATATTGTCAGCGACACCAAGAGCAGACTCGAGTATGTAACCAATCATTGGGAAGGTGTTATAGAGCAAGAGCTGATTGATGAAATCAATACCGAAGCGTCTAAAGTATTTAACCTCGTTAAAGGTAACAACTCCCTTATTTCGATGAAAGCAAGCGAGATTGAACTCAATAGCAAAGCATCGCAACTACTAGGCTCCGTCGAGAAACAAGCAAGCGATGTGAATAAGCAGATGGCTATTCTGACTTCAACCATCGAATCGATTTCAAAAGAGGTCAGTGAACGAGCGATAAAAGATATCGACAGCGCTAGCGTGCAAACCGTTATCTTAGTGCTTATTGCTATTGTCGTTGCTATTGTAGTCAGTATTGCCGTAGTACGTCCTTTAACTCGTTCTTTAGAGAAGGTAAACCATGCTCTTAATGTCCTGGCATCAGGCGATCTAACCCATAAGCTTGATGATAGCGGTCATGATGAATTTGCAAAGCTTTCAGCTAACTGTAATAAACTGGTCGACAGTCTACGCTCTCTAATTCAAGGGATCCTAGACCGCTCAGATCAACTCGCCGCTGCCGCAGAAGAAACATCTGCAATTACCGCGCAAACGACAGTCAGTATCCAAGAGCAAAAGAGCCAGGTTGATCAAGTCGCTACAGCAACCACCGAGCTGAGCTCAAGTGCGCAACAAGTTACCGCTAGTGCAGATGAAGCCCTCAGCCAAATAAAAGCAGCGGATGACGAAAGTCGACATATGCGCCTCATTGCTGATGAGAACAAACGCACTATTCTTGCCCTAGCTGATGAGGTTTCAAAAGCTGGAGTGGTGATCAATAAAGTTCATGCTGATAGTGCATCAATTGGCTCGATATTAGATGTGATTAGAGCAATTGCAGAACAAACTAACCTGCTAGCACTTAATGCCGCTATCGAAGCAGCACGAGCTGGAGAGCAAGGTAGAGGTTTTGCGGTTGTTGCTGACGAAGTACGTAGCCTAGCCTCTAGAACTCAAGATTCAACCCAAGAGATCCAGCAGATGATCGAAGTACTTCAACAAGGTACTCAAGAGGCTGTTGCCGTTATGGAGCTTGGGCGTTCACAGGCAAGCTCATGTGTTGATAAAACAGAGCAAGCTAACAATGCGCTAGAAAGTATTAGTAATGCAGTGCACCTAGCTCATGACTCGGGTACTCACATTGCGCATGCAGCCCAAGAGCAGAACTTAGTTAGCCAACAGGTTTCAGAGAAGCTAGAACATATCGCTGCGATTTCAGAAGAGACATCGACTGGCGCAGATCAAACAGCGCAATCGAGCCATCAAGTAGCACAGCTTGCAGAGGAGCTACAAGCGTCTGTAAAAGAGTTTAAAGTCTAAACTCTTCACGCTGTAGAAACAGTTTATTAATTAAAGGGAGCATATTGCTTAATGCCGATCAGT
>NZ_JBFRMK010000076.1:994-26662 GCF_041470405.1 Shewanella sp. 10N.286.45.A1 | reverse complement strand
CTAAATGATCGGCATTAGCCAACGTGGCTCCTTTTATTTCGTCAGTATTAGCTACTCGGCTAAAAAGGAAAGCACCACTTCGTGATGGTCTTTCGTTTTAAACTTATTGAACACGTGAGCAATATTGCCATCTTGTCCAACTAGAAAACTTAGGCGGTGGATACCGTCATAAATTTTACCCATGCAAATCTACCCTTGGAAAGTAAATAAGGTGATAAATTTGATAATGCTATGACAAGCTCATATATAACAGTAGCTTAACGATCATTGGAAATGCTAACTTATAATAAGATAACATTTATCATATTTTTTTCAAATTTGGGGTTAAGATTTGGATTAATTATCATATTACTACGGTAAAAACTGTTATCAATAAATGTCAAAAGGAGCAACTTAAAATTATAATTTGTTCAGCTGGTATGTTTTGTTCAGGCACTTATAATGCGTGTTTTTTGCCAAAACGCTCGTAGTCCTAAAAAACGTACAAACAGTCGTTTTATCTGCGGTCAACGTTCCTCTAAAATTCGAGATATCTGTGACCGTGATTTTTTGGTTTTGATAGAATTTCTCGTTAGCAAAAAAGCCACTATAATCCAACAAACAAACAAACAAACAAACAAACAAACAAACAAACAAACAAACAAACAAACAAACAAACAAACTTATCGAAGTGTTAATTGGTTACTCCATGATTAATAGTTTATTCGCAGTTACTGTCTAAACTCTGAGTCGACTTAGATTGGTATGCTTGTGTAGTCTTGATTGCTTTGATTTGGCCAAGTAATTTTGAGCAACTTTGTTTAGCTAATGTGTTTTGAGAATCTAGGTGCTCTTTCATTTCTGGAAAGGTTTTACATAAGCGCACATATTCTTCTGACTCACCAGTGCTCTGTAGTAAGTCAATTTCTAACTTCTTTAGTCGTTCATTGAGATTTGACGATATACTGCAAAGCTCAATAAATGGTTGTTCACTTTTTGAAACCTTATCTGTAATTAAACAAAAACCAACTTCAATAAAATTCTTTGTCTTTTTATATAAGTCACTCTTCCCTTTGGCTTTTTTGTGTTTCGTTAATAGACCATTATTTTCCAATAACCTAACTTGACGATATATTAAATTATAAGCTGAATCAGCAGAACGGTTACTTTTTACTCTTGATATGTAAGTATTTCGTAACTCGGATAAAGTAAAATTGTCAAAGCTCTGCTCCTGAAGTATTGAATAAAAGTGTTCATAAAGTTTAATAGGATTATTTGGCATCTCTGTCTCAAATTAGTGAGTTTTGTTTATACAAATTTGAATAAATTCATCTCAATGAAAAATGCGGATTATAATCCGTGGCTTTATAAGCCGCAACTTTGGATAGTCTTTCTCTTTGAAGAGATGAAAAATGAAAGACTTAGCAATAAAGTTTGGCTTGAAAGTACGAGATAAGCGAAGAGAGTTAGGGCTGTCCCAAGATAAATTGGCACTTTTGGCTGAGATTGATCGAAGTTATGCTGGAAGAGTTGAACGTGGTGAAGTGAACATCACACTTGAAAAAGCGTACCAATTAGCAGAAGTTTTAGAGTGTGACTTGAGGGATATTCTGCCCTGAATGAGCTTGTTACAAGTTTGCTTTTAAATTGATATTCTCCGCTGGTATGCTGCAAAGCAACTTCTCCTTAATGAAATTATAAAAATAACAGTCCTCCTTTGTAGATGACATTTGTTACCACGATTAGTTAACTACTACTATCAACTTAACACTTTTCTATTCGCAAATAGCTATTTTTGCTAAATTAGCTAAAATAGCTAGAAGTTGTTTCGACCCGTGTTGGATACGTTATGAATAAAGAAATTATAGAAGAAATCAAGCTGGCACTCGCTTCAGCACCTCGTAATCAGTACATGACGGAGTTCTGTCTACAATCGATCAAATATGCTGATGAACTAAGCAATCTTACAGCAAGAGAGTTTTGTGAAGAGTTAGGAATAAAACCTAGCTATGCTACAGAGTTTAGTAAAATGAGAAACCTTACCTCACGGCTTAAAGCTGCTGGTTTAGATACAAGGAAGATATAGTCAGTATGCTAATTGATAACGTAACAACTAAAGTATCAGAAACGCTTTCCAATTCGATTCAAGCGAACGATAAGCTGTCTGTAATGACGGGGATTTTCTCCATCTATGCGTTCGATCATCTAAAAGATTCGTTGAGTCAGTTAGATTCAGCACGATTGTTATTCTCTCAAGCTAAAGGGTTCGATTCATTTGACTCGCTAGGTAGTGAATCGCCTTTTGGTGCGCTGAATGGTTCTGCATTAGAAAACAAATTCCGTAACCAATTAAATCAAAAAGCAATAGCGCAAGAGTTTTCTCATTGGTTAGAGGAAAAGGCATCCGTTCGCTTAGTGCAACAAGCTGGAGCTGTTCATCAGCACATTACGCACGTAAATTCTCATTCAGAATCAATAGCGATAAACGGTGCTCAATTCAATGGTCAAGGTATTGGATTAACAGAGTCGAATGGCTTTGACATGATTAGTCTTGCGAATGCAGATCAAGCTAAAGAACTTTTAGGTTTCTTCAATCGAGTTTGGGGAAGTAAAGCACAAGTCAAAGATGCAAAGGCACTTCTACAGGCGGAGCTTGCCAAATTAACGACTGATCAAACACCACAGTTTATCTACTTCATTACGTTATATAATATTTTTAAAGACTTTGTGGGTGATCTGCAAGAAGACAAAATCTTAAAAACTAAAACAGGATTTAAAGATACGATTGTCTGGAACAAGCTGTATAAGTTTCAGAAAGATGGTGTATTAGGTGCAATCGACAAACTTGAGCATTTTAACGGTTGTATCATCGCTGATAGTGTTGGTTTAGGTAAGACATTTGAAGCACTTGCCGTAATCAAGTATTACGAGCTTCGCAATGATAAGGTTCTTGTGCTTTGTCCTAAAAAATTACGTGATAACTGGCTAATCTACACGCAGAACGACAAAAGAAACTTACTTTCTAGTGATCGCTTTAACTACGATGTTCTTAACCATACAGATATGAGTAGAACAGGTGGTTATTCTGGTGATATTAACCTTGAGACTATCAATTGGGGCAACTATGACCTTGTAGTGATAGATGAATCTCATAATTTCCGAAACAATAACCCAAAAAAAGATGGTCGAAACCGTTATCAGAGATTACTTGAAGATATCATTCAGGCAGGGGTAAAAACGAAGGTATTGATGCTTTCTGCTACGCCCGTAAATAACCGTTTAAATGATATGAAAAACCAAGTAGCGTTTATCACTGAGGCAAATGACCAAGCTTTACACGAACACGGTATCAACAGTATTGAAGGGACACTAAGACAAGCTCAAACTCGCTTCTCTAAGTGGGCTGAACAAGACCCAGATATTCGAACATCAAAAGACCTTTTAGACTCGATGAATTTCGATTATTTCAAACTACTGGATATTTACACAATAGCTCGTTCTCGTAAGCATATTGAAAAATATTATGGTACTGCTGATATCGGAAAGTTCCCGACCAGACTACTACCTGTCAACCTAAAAGCATCAATTGATCTTAAAGACCGGTTCCCTCCATTGGAAGAAGTGAATAAGACCATTAGAAGGTTATCACTTGCGTTCTACTCACCGATGAAATACGTGAGAATGGATAAGAAAGCTGAATATGCGAGACGATATGACCAAGAGGTTAAAGGCGGTAAAAGTGTATTTAAGCAAGTAGACCGTGAAGAAAGCTTGATCCATCTTATCCGTATCAATCTTCTTAAGCGTATGGAAAGCTCAATCCATTCGTTCACGCTAACATCAGAAAAAGTGCTTACTAAGGTAGATACACTATTAAATAAAATTCATAATTTTAACGCTAATATTAAACCGAATCTAAGTGGTGAACTAACAGAGGATTTTGTTGCTCCACCAATTGAAGAGATTGATGATCTAGAATTTAACTCGCCAGAACTCGCACCATTCCTGATTGGTAATAAAACTAAGGTGCGTATTCAAGATATGGATTTGGTTCGATTTGCTCAAGATCTTGAAGCGGATAGAGTATTTCTTCAAGAAATCGTTCTAGAATCAAAAAGCATTAACTCGGAGCGTGATGCCAAGCTTTCTATGTTGAAAGAAGCTTATCTTGAGAAATGCAAGAACCCGATAAATGGTAATAATAAAAAAGTTATTATCTTTACTGCTTTTGCTGATACGGCTGAGTACCTATACAAAAACTTATCTTCTTGGGCTTCACAAGAGTTGGGTCTTCACTCAGCCATTATTACAGGTCAACGCACTGAAACGACCTTGCGTGGAACGGATGGTAAAAAGTTCAAAACTGACTTGAATAGCCTTTTAACTCATTTCTCACCCAAATCAAAAGAGCGTGAAAAAGTCTTCCCAGAGTTTAAAGAAGAAGTCGATATTCTAATAGCTACCGATTGTATCTCTGAGGGTCAGAACCTTCAGGATTGTGATTACTTAATCAACTATGATATTCATTGGAATCCAGTTCGTATCATTCAGCGTTTTGGACGTATAGACCGTTTAGGTTCTGTAAATGATGTGATTCAGCTTGTTAATTTTTGGCCAAACATGGAATTGGATGAGTATATCAATCTTGAAGCAAGAGTTAGTGGGCGAATGGTACTACTTGATATTTCAGCAACGGGTGAAGAAAACGTTATAGAGCAAGATCCTAAGATTAACAAAGGAATGAACGATTTAGAGTATCGTAGAAAACAGCTTGAGCAACTTCAAAATGCGGTTGTTGATCTTGAAGAAATTTCAGGTGGTGTATCTATTACTGATTTGACACTCAATGATTTTAGGATGGACTTGTCTGGGTTCTTGAGTAGCAAAGAGAATGACAATACAAGTGTATTGGAACAATCACCAATAGGCTTGTTTGCGCCAGTGGTTATAGACAAAGAAGCATTTGAATCAGAATCGAGTCAGTTTTCAGGTCTTGGTGATGAGATTGAATCAGGCGTGATCTTTTGTCTAAAAGACATTAAAGGAAAGGTTCAGGTTGAAGAAAGCTATTCACTTGCACCTTACTATCTTGTTTACGTTTCAGATGAAGAAGAGATTTTACTTTCGTTTACTCAGTCAAAACAGATCCTCGATCTATGTAAAAAACTAGGCTCAGAGTTAACCAATATTGACCAATCAACAGACGCTTACAATCAGTTTTCAAGACGCTCTCAAAACGGTAAACAAATGAGGCATTACCAGAATCTTCTCGCTAAAGCGGTAGAAAACATTGCTGGTAAGAGTGAAGAAATTGGAGCAACGAGTCTCTTCAATAGAGGTGGAACGGTCTTATCTGCATCAAGCACTCAAAACGTCAATGATTTTGAAGTTGTTAGTTACATGGTGATCTTGTAATGGAGCTAATTAACTTTAGAAATAACGATAAAACAGAACATAGCAGTTTGATTGAAAAGGTTTGTGAGAATTTAGCCCTTCCTGATTCAACGTTCCTTGGCACTCGTATCACTAAGAAAATGCTGGTGGATAATAACGAACTGAGTAGCCATGACAAAAAGCTAGTAACGGACGTTATTCAATCTATCGAGTGGCAGAACACCCTTAAGCCAGAAACACTCAATGTTCCTGTTTATGTTACTGAAACGGTTGAATACATTGAAATAGCGGTAATTCGTGTTGTACTGAAAAACGATATCAAGAACAAAGCGAAACTCAAGAATGTAGCCAAGCTCTTACATACGCTGATTCCTTATCCAGTGATTTTACTTTTAGAACTAGGTGAAGAACTAGCGATAAGCCTAGCCGATAAGCGTATCAACCAAGCAGACAAGAGTAAGCTTGTTATTGAGCATATCTACAACAGTGATTGGTTAAGCTCAACAGGCTTAACTAGAAATGAGAATAATTTTCTTAATGATTTTTCACTAAAAAATGTTTCAAGCCTTAACTACTTTGAGCTATATCAAGACTTCATTTCAATGCTTATAGGTTTAGAAACAAGCAAGATTTCAGGTCGTTATCTATATAAAAATAATTTAGGTAAGAACCTTCTAACTGATCAGAATGATAGCGAAGCTGAATCACAAGAAGATGTAGAACAATATGATACTTTACACAGTGCATCTTTTTCAGAGAAAACTAACGAAGATAAAACAGCTTTGCTCAAAGAGTTGGAAAGTTTAGAGGCTGATCTTAGTAGCATAAGAAACAAGATTAAGAAGGAGACGCAAATGAATACGAAAATGCGTCTTAACGTTGAAGCTAAAAAAATTAAAGATTCAATTGGTAAATTGAAACGTTCCCTATAAATAAGGCGGTTAGGTTTAATGGCTATTCTAATAAATGCAGTAAGAATTTCTGGCTTTAGAGGGATCTCTAATTTAGAGATAAGCTTACCAAAAGTTACTGTTCTGATTGGTCAAAACAATGCAGGTAAAACTTCAATTATAAAAGCGTTACAACTGGCTCTTGGTGATTATTCAAGACATTTAACGGATGAAGATTTTTACATTGATTGTGATGATAATGTTCGTTCAGAAATTATTGTGGATATTTCTATTGTCCCTGTAGATGAGAGTAGTCAAAGAACAAATATTTTCACTGATGAATGGGTTGAAGTGTTTGGCGATTGGGTTCAAGCAGACCTAGAAGAAAATGACTTTGTAGCAATTCGAACGATTTGTGAAAAAGACAGCATCAAAGGCGGTTTTAAAGTTAGTCGTTACCCTTTATCTCGATGGTCTAGCTTTGAAAATTGGACTGATGAATCAGCAAAGATAAATAACAAAATTTCAAAACGTATTGATGCGATTCCATTTGTCGCAATTGATGCTCAGAGAGACATTCATCAGGAGTTACGTGAAAAAACTTCTTATATTGGGAAAGTTTTATCTGACATTAGCTTTGAAAGTGAAGATAAAGAAGCACTTGAAGATCTGATAGCGGAACTCAATGAAAGTGCAGTGGAGAAAAGCACTGTCTTAAGTGAATTGAAAACACACCTTGATTCTCTAAGCCAGTCATTCGAAGGTCAAGGTCAGACGGATATCACCCCATTTCCCAAAAAGATAAGGGATTTATCAAAGCGATTTTCGATTCACTTTGGTGAAGTTGATACGAACTCGTTTTCTATGGAATATCATGGAATGGGAACAAGAAGTTGGGCTTCTATGCTTACCGTTAAAGCGTTTATAGACATTTTGGAGAAAAAGCATGTAGAGGAAGAAGAGTGTTTTTTCCCTATCATTGCAGCAGAAGAACCTGAAGCACACTTACACCCAAATGCTCAACGGACACTTTACAAGCAACTGACTGACATCAAAGGTCAAACAATCATAAGCTCTCATTCTCCTTACCTAGCGTCTGAATGTAAATTACAAGATCTTAGATCTTTAAGGAATGGTAGAAATGGTGTTGAAGTTAATTCTCTTGGGGATGGATTTGCACCAGAAGATATCAACAAGTTACAAAGAGATGTGATGAGATTTAGAGGTGAAATTCTTTTTTCAAAAGCAATTATATTGTTTGAAGGGGTTACTGAAGAGCAATTAGCCCCGATCTTTTTTGAAAAGTATTTTAGCAAATCTTGTTACGCAGTTGGGGTCAACTGTGTGAGTGTAGCTGGCAAAAACTACCCTCCATTTGTAAAGTTAGCGTATCGTTTGGGGATTCCTGTTTGTATTGTTAGCGACAATGATGGAACTACTTTTACAGAAATTAGCTCTCAAATTAGAAAGATTGAAGCGGAATTTGACTGCCAATTGCTACCTAATGACTTTGTAATTAATTACCTGAATCAAGGCTGTGATATTGAGAAGGAATTAGTTAATCATGTGGGACTAGTGGTGGAGTTGAAAAAAGCTCTAGTACGCCTTGCGGTTAATGGAAATGATCACCCTGGCTATATAGAAGCGAAAACTAGGGAAATTGACCAGTTTGATAATGATCGACTACTGACTGAATTAAAGAACTCTAAGTCGGGTTATTCAGGCTTTCTTGCTGAAATTATCTCAGATAGTGATAAAGAATCGAGCGAACTGATACCACAGGCATTTATAAATGCTTTCGAATCAATCAGAGAATGGAGCGTATTATGATTTCTTTATCCTTATCTCAGCAAGAGATTGTAGAATTTGACATTAAATCAGCAATCCAAATCCTTGCTTCTGCTGGTTCGGGCAAAACGAGAGTCTTGACTGAAAGAATTAGATATATTCTTAATAACACTAAGAAAGACAAGGTATTAGCTCTTACCTTTACCAACAAAGCAGCTCAAGAAATGCAAGAGCGTTTGGCTGATTTTGTTGGAGTAGAAGAGCGTACTTGGGTATCTACGATTCACTCAGTCGCTCAAAGTATTATAGAAAGTTATGGACATACGATTGGCTTGTCTAGTGACTTGCATATATATGAGAGAGATCAAGATCGAATGGAGCTGTTTTTACAGTCATTAAGAGACAGTAACATTGATATAGATGAGTATCTAAACATCAATGACCCTGCTGAAAAGCGTAAGCGAAATCAGGTCATGCAAGGTTATATGGATGCTTTCGCTGAAATTAAGAGAGAGTTGCTTACCGAGCGTGATGAAATTGAAGCTAGATTCCCGAATGAGCCACGGTTTTATGATATTTATCAAGATTATCAAGAAGCATTGTTAAACAGTGGTGGTATAGATTTTAACGATATTTTGTTCTTGGCGTATAGAATCCTAAATGAACATTCTAACATTGCTAGAACATATCAGGTTATGTACAAACATGTGTGTGTTGATGAAGCTCAGGACTTAAACAAAGCTCAATATGAACTGATAAAGGTTTTTTGTGGTGAGCGGATAAAAAGTATCTTAATGGTAGGTGATCCTAATCAAATGATTTATGGGTTTAATGGCTCAAAAGATTACTTTGAAAAAGATTTTTTAAGTGATTTTGAACCAAAAACATTCACTTTGAGAGAAAATTACCGCAGTAGTAAAGAAGTGATTAACTTAGCGAATGTGATTAAGCCTAATTCTCAGATTAACCATGAAGCGGCATTCAATGGGTGTGCAAAAATACAACCATGTTTCAATGAAGAAGTTGAAGCGAATTGGCTGATTAGAGGCATTAATAGTCTCTTAGAAGCAAAAGAACATAATGAGATTGAGGGTGAAATCTCTTTAGAAAAGATGGTTGTTATTGGACGAAATAAATTTGTTTTTAACAAGTTAAAAAAGAAGCTTGATGAAAATAACATTACATATCACTTCAATAAGGGCGAAAGACAAGCTGAACCAGATTCTTTGTTTGGTAGAGTTTTGGATTATGCAATTCGCTTGAAGTTAAACCCTAAAGATTGGATAGATGGAAAGAAACTGTGTTCGTTGTTGAAAGTTCAACAACCTAACCAGTGGAATGATAATAACCTTCTACTTACTTGGTCGCAGGTGGTTGAATCATCAGATCTACCATTAGCACAAGCTCAAGCTTTTCTTTTACAAGAGATCCATAAGATAGATGCTGAACAGCCAAATATCCGTAAATTTTGTACGGCTCTCAAGGATAAGCTGGATGAATATAATTCGGTAGAACTTACAGAGAAAGAGCAGATTGAATTGGTGATTAGTGTTCAAGAGCTTGATGAATTTCAAAAAAGATGGACCACTTTCAAACGTAGAAGTTTAGGTGTAAGCCTAAAGTCATTTAGAAATGCAATGACATTAGGAAAACTCGATTCTGCAACACAAGGAAAAGGTTTAACACTAAGTACAGTCCATACAATGAAAGGTTTAGAGAAAGATATCGTCTTTCTAATTGGTATGTGTGATGGTGTTTTCCCAGACTATCGAGCAACGAGCCAAAAAGATTTAAATGAAGAAAAAAACAATGCTTTTGTTGCAGTAACACGAGCAAAAAGGTGGCTATACATTAGTTACCCACAATACCGAATGATGCCTTGGGGTAAAGACAAGTTTCATCAAGTGTCTCGATTCATCAGCACCTTGTCGGCTAACCCAATAATTAACGAATAAAAGCGAAAAGTTATGACAGACCAAATTATAGATAAAATCACGGGCAACAGCCCTGAAGCAAAAAGCTTAGATATCACACAGCAAAACATTGAACAGCTTAAGCAGCTTTTCCCTGATGTTTTTTCTGAAAACAAGATTGATTTTGAAGCGTTGAAAGCCGTTTTAGGTGAAGAGGTTGACGATTCAGAAGAGCGTTACAACTTTACGTGGAATGGTAAAGCGAAAGCTCGACAAATCGCTCAAACTCCATCTACAGGTACATTGCGCCCTTGTAAAGAAGAAAGTGTTAATTGGGACACGACTGAAAATCTATTTATCGAGGGTGATAACCTTGAAGTGCTTAAGTTGCTTCAAAAGCCATACCATAAAAAAGTAAAGATGATCTATATAGATCCACCTTACAATACGGGTAAAGATTTTGTTTATAAGGATGATTTTCACGATAACATTCAGAATTACCTTGAACAAACAGGTCAAGTAGATAATAAAGGTAATAAGTTAAGTACAAACTCCGATACATCAGGTCGTTATCATTCTGCGTGGTTGAATATGATTTATCCTCGTTTACGGTTAGCTAGAAATTTGCTTACTGATGATGGAGTCATATTTATTTCAATAGACCATAATGAAATAAATAATTTACAGTCGGTTGTGAATGAAGTTTTTGGTGAGGATAATGTTTTAGGAACAATTGCTAATGTAAATAACCCTAAAGGTCGTTCTGACGATAAGTTTATTGCGACCTCGCATGAGTATATTATTGCTGTAGCAAAAAACATTTCAATGGCGCAGACATATGGATTTGAACCAGAAGAGAATATTACGAAAAGATATAATAAAGTCGATGAGAACGGGAAAAAGTATCGAGAGATAGATTTAAGGAAAACAGGTGATTCAGACAAGAGAGAAGATCGACCTGATATGTTTTATTATTTCTATTTTGATCAGGCTACTAATGAATTAACAGTTAGCAAAGAGCGTGAAGAAAATTCTAGTAAAACCGAAATATTCCCTCAAAAAGATGATGGAACATATGGACGGTGGCGTTGGGGGTTTAATACTGCTACAAAAAGACTTAATGATGTGTACCCCAAGTTTATGCCTACTAAGAAAATATGGGGAATAATGGAAAAAGATTATCTAGATGGAAGACCTCCAGTTAAACCAACAACCTCTTGGACTCACAAGGACGTAAATAGCGAAAGAGGAAGTGAGCAGTTTATTGAGTTAGGGTTTAGTAAAGAGGTTTTCTCAAGACCGAAACCAATTGGTACCATTACAAGAGCAATAAGAGTTGGAACGCTCCCAGATGAGGATTGTATTGTACTTGACTTTTTTGCTGGCTCTGGGACTACAGCCCATAGTGTAACACAGCTAAATGCACAAAAATCCCGAAAGATAAGATATATCACTGTCCAGTTACCTGAGCCAGTTGATGAATCAAAAAAAGAAGACATTGAAGCTGTAAAATATTTACAGGAGAATAATAAAAAACTCCTACTTTCTGAAATTACAAAAGAAAGGCTTCGTAAAGTCGATGATATTTATAGAGATCAACTAACAAACGATAAAAAAGGGTTTAAAGTTTTCAAGCTTGCAGAAACAAACATTCGTAAATGGGATGCAGACTTTGACAACCTTGAACTTGTATTGCAACAAGCAGAGAAATCAATCAAGGCTGATCGTTCAAGCGAAGATGTTCTGTATGAGATTTTCTTAAGGTATGGTTACGACCTAACTACACCAGTAGAGACTGAATCTGTAAATGGTAAGCAAGTCTTTGTTGTTGGTGCAGGTGCTTTGATTGTTTGCCTAGATGATGAAATTACAGGTGAAACTGTAGAAGGTATCGCCAAGCTGAAAGAAGAACTAGATCCAGAAACTACCCAAGTTGTTTTCAAAGATGCAGGATTTGCTGATAGCAACGTAAAAACCAATGCTATTCAGATCTTGAAGCAAGCTGGCATTGACGATGTTAAAAGCATTTAGGGGATAAATTATGTCTGAAATGAAGATAAAGTTTAACCCTGATCTTACTCATCAAAAAGATGCGATTAATGCGGTTGTTGGTGTATTTGAAGGACTAGAAACTTTTCAATCTAACTTCTCTGTATCAAACGCTGTTCAAGCAGATATGTTTGAAAGAAATGATGGTATCGGTGTAGCTAATGCTCTGAGTTTATTACCAGAAGAGTTATATGAAAATACTCGTAATGTTCAGTTAGTTAATGGTTTACCTCAAACTGAAACTACGAAACAAGCACTTCCAAGCCTTGATTTTACTATCGAGATGGAAACTGGTACAGGTAAAACATACGTTTACCTGCGTAGTGCTTTTGAGCTGAATCAACGTTATGGATTAACAAAATTCATCATCGTTGTTCCATCAGTAGCGATCAAAGAAGGTGTCTATAAATCTCTGCAAATGACTGAAGAGCATTTCAGAAAAGAGTATAAGAATGTCCAATATGATTACTTTGTCTATGATTCTTCAAAGCGTGAGCAAGTAAGAAACTTTGCTACTAATGATTATATTCAGATTATGGTAATCAACATTGACGCTTTCAGTAAATCCTTCACAGATCCAGAGAAAGAGACGAAAGCTAACCTAATTCACCGAACCGATGATCGCCTGAACGGGATGAAGCCAATTGAATTCATCCAAGCAACAAACCCTGTTGTTCTGATTGATGAACCTCAATCTGTGGCATCTACAGCTAACCGTAAAAAAGCAATTGCGAGTTTAAATCCGCTTTGCACGTTCCGATACTCAGCAACGTTGACTGAAAACTTCAACATGCTTTATAAGCTCGATTCGATAGATGCGTATGAGCGTAAGCTGGTTAAACAGATTGAAGTTGCCTCATTGGAAGTTCAAGACAACCATAACCAAGCCTATATCAAGCTGATTAGTGTTGATAATAAGAAATCGCCAATCACAGCTAAAATTGAAATTGACGCTCAAACTAAAACAGGAAAGCTACAACCACGTAAATCAATCACAGTTAAGAGTGGGACGGATTTATTTGAAGCTTCTGGTGGACGAACTGTTTACGAAGGTTATGTAATCAACGACATTTACTGCGAAGAAGGGAGCGAGTATATCGACTTTACGAGTCGTGATGACATCATAGAACTAAGTCAATCCATAGGTGAAGTTGACCAAGATACTTATAAGCGATTACAAGTATCTAAGACTGTTGAAGAACACCTTGAAAAAGAGCTGAAATTCTATAGAAAAATTACCACTGGCGTAGATGTAATGGATCATTCCAAGGTTCTAAGCCAGAAAGGAATTAAGGTTTTGAGCCTGTTCTTCATTGATAAAGTAGCTAATTACCGAGGCTATTCAAGTGATGGTGTGCCTGTTCAGGGTAAATTTGCTAAGTGGTTTGAAGAAGAGTTTACGCAACAATTAAGAAAGCCAAAGTATCGTGTTTTATACCCTTCAATTTGGGATAAGAATGATGCTGGTAAGTATACGTTAAACGAACACGCCCTTAAGGAACTAGCGAGTTCAGTTCACAATGGCTACTTTGCTCAAGATAAGAAAAAAGATGCGTCAGGTAATCCTCTTTTTGCTGAATCGAAACTTTCAGCAAAAGGTGAAGGTGGTAAAACGGCTGCTGATGAATCTGCTTATAATTTGATTATGAAGGACAAAGAAAAGCTTTTATCAATGGATGAAAAGCTTCGGTTTATCTTCTCTCACTCCGCCTTGAAAGAAGGTTGGGATAACCCTAACGTATTCCAAATTTGTACCCTAAACGAAACTAACTCTGTGATGAAGAAGCGTCAGGAGATTGGTCGTGGTTTACGTTTAGCAGTAGATCAGTCAGGTGAACGTGTACCGTATGGCTTTGAGGTTAATACGCTTACTGTAATGGCAAATGAATCTTATGATCAGTTTGTTGCAGCACTTCAAAAAGAAATTGAAGAAGAGGAAGGAATCAAGTTTGGTGCAGTTGAAAAACACCAATTTGCAAATATTGTTATTTCTGATGAGCATGACACTAAAGAGTTTCTTGGTGCTAAAAAGTCAGAAGAGATTTATCAGCATTTAGCGGATAAAGGTTATATCGACAAGAAAGGCAAAATCTTAGATTCTCTTAAAACTGATCTGGTTGATAATACGGTTAGTTTACCAGAAAGTGTTCAAGCACATTCAGATGCGATTCTTGCAACTTTAACTAAGGTTGCTAAAGGCTTAAGCATTAAAAAACATGAAGAGAAGAAAACGGCAACACTTCGTGAAGATAATGGTAAGCAAATCGTGCTTGGGGATGATTTTAAAGCCCTCTGGGACAGAATTAAGTACAAGACTACATATCGAGTGAATTTTAGCGTTGGTGAGCTTGTGCAGAAGTGCATCAAGGAAATCAGAGCGTCAGTTGCGGTTGCTAGTGCGAAGTTTGAATATAAAAAAGTGAAGGTAGCGGTAACAGAAGCGGAACTTGAGACTTTTGATGAAGAATCAAAGATCCAATATTACCGTAATCGAAACTTCCAACTACCAGACGTAGTAACGTATCTTGAATCGAACACGAACCTAACCCGTAAGACGGTGGTAGATATCCTGCTTGGGCTAGGTGATAAGTTAGAAGCATTCAAGAACAACCCACAACGATTCATCGAGCTTGCTAGTGAAGTGATCCGTAAGCAAATGCGTTTAGCTATTGTCGATGGTATCTCATATCACAGAGTCGGAGATGAAGATTACTACGCTCAGGAGTTGTTTCAAGAAGAAGAGCTTACTGGTTATCTTAAAAATATGGTTGAGGCGAACAAATCTGTTTACGATTACATCATATGTGATTCAGATACAGAGTTTGAGTTTGCAGAAAAGCTTGAAGAATCAACAGACGTTAAGCTTTACGCCAAATTACCAGCGTGGTTTAAGATTGATACCCCATTAGGTAGTTATAACCCTGATTGGACGGTGTTGATTGATAAAGAAGATGGAATGGGTGATCAGCTTTACTTCGTAGTAGAAACTAAATCTAGTATCTTCTCTGATGATTTACGTGCTTCTGAGCAAGCAAAAATTGATTGTGGCATTGAACACTTTAAAGCCTTGTCGCAAGACAAGGACGGTAAAGCCATAGATAACCCTGCTAAGTTTGTTAAAGCAGATAGTTACAATACTTTTTCTTCTCATTTAGAAGGCTAGTTGATTCGAGGTAGTCAATAGTCTTGACTACCTCGCATTTCTTTAGCCCTAGCTCTGCCTGCTTCAGAGATATACTAACCCTTTGATAGATAGGCTATCGATAGCGTTGATGTGAAAGTATAGCAATGTTATCTGTCTCAAATTGAACTTTATTTGCTATTTAAGTAGTCTAATATGACTTCATGATGTTCTTTAGTTTTGAACTTGTTGAACACATGCTCAAGCTCACCTGATTCATTGATTAAAAAGCTCGTTCTAACCACGCCCATATTTTCACGGCCCATGAACTTCTTGAGCTGCCAAACACCATACTGCTCACATACAGTGTGCTCTTCATCTGCGAGTAAAGTGAAGTTAAGTTCTTGCTTGTTGATAAAGTTAGTTAACTTTTGAGGTGTATCAGGACTTATACCTAGTACAACTACATTATGGGCATCTAGTTCAGCTTTAGTGTCTCGTAATCCCTGAGCTTGTACAGTGCAACCAGGTGTTGAAGCTCTAGGATAGAAGTAGAGTAATACTTTCTTTCCTTGCAGTTTTGAGAGTTTTACAGGGTTACTATCTTGGTCATTTAAAGTAAAATCTGGTGCGGTTTGTCCTGCTGTGATTGCCATTTTCAGTCCTTAGTTTCTTAATTTGAGTTATGTATGAAGTACGGTTTTTAGTACATTTTTATATCATGTTCACAATGTAATGATTCCACTATATTGGTAGCTTTTATTGCTTATTAAAAGTTCCTTGAACAATATTATCAGCTCGTGCATTAACCACTTTATCCATCGCTTTTTCACGCTCACATTCAGGTATCATTTCCATTAAATGCTTTACCATGTTGATATGACGTGCGGCTTGTTCAGCTAATGCGTCTTCACTTTTTCTTGAGTCAGCAAGATGTTTTGATTTGAGCTTGTTAATCTGTGTTCTTTCGCTTTTTAGTTTTTTATTTTCGAGTTGTAATAGTTCGATTTCAGAAGTTGCAGATTCACTATTATCAACCTTTGCTTTCAGTGACTTTGCTTTTATCACCTGTTTTATATCAGGGTGATTTCGCAAAGCTCCTACGCTTAAACCCGCTTCTTTTTCAACGGTATTATTGTTGATCTTTAGTTTACCTTGTCTCGCCTTTTTCTTTAACTCAATATTAGTTGGTTCACCTCTAATGAGCCGATCTAGCGCGTCTATGAGTGTGTTTTTTGTGGATTGTTTCATTCTGTCACTCCAACTTGAGGGATTAGTAGTTCTTTAACGGCCTTCGGAAACTTTACAGGCTCATATTTTATCCCTAAATCATCCATGATGCGTTGTGCAGCAGTAATTTTGATGTATGACTCAGAGGCAGTCTGAGGGGTTAACTCGTTGTGCTCGATATCGAAGTGCATATGTGTTTCTGCTTCTTTACGCATAGCCTCTGCATATACGGCGTCCACGATGTAATCATTATCACAATCAACACACCCGATTAAATTGACTTGTGTTCTTAGGCTACAACTTTGGGACGTGCAATAAATTCCTGGGGCAACGACATGTAGATGCCTTTTACCAGCCTTCAAGATGTTTTTCCAATACTCGATAGTTAACATGTCATTATTCGTTTTATCTTTAAAGGCGTTTATGCCTTGCTCAATCATTCTTCTAGCGAATTGTTTACCTTTTCCGCCAGCAACACGCTCTTTATTAGCAAATTGTTTGTGGATATTCAGGTAAATTTGAGCCTTTTGACGAACTCTTTCATCATCTACCTCAGTACATAGATTTTTCTTTTTTCCTTTTTGTGTTTGAAGCTTTTGGAATTTACTAGCATTATTGGCGTAATGACGAGTCATGGCTAATGATACATGACTAAACTGCTGCTTTAATTGTGGGAATGAAAGTAATTCGTAACCGATAAGATAATACGCAAATGAGCGGCGTAATTGATGGCATGTGAATTCATAATCATCACCAATATCAAAACTTCTTTCTGGGTCAGATAACTTTAAATCCTTGATATCCTGGTTGATTAAAGCGAGTTCAGAACTCAGAGTTTTTTCAAACCACTTTTTTGCTTGTCTAGTGATTGACTTCTTCTGAACTGGTCCAAAGCCTTCTCTAAATTTATGAAAAAATTTTGTGCTATTTTGTTTTAATCGTAGTGGTTTATGAATTGCTTGAAGTATCTCATAAGCTTTCATAGAAAGTACTGTAGACACAAATTCATCTTGCTTTGATTGAATACCTTTTACCGTTTTATCTAAATCAGCACGTAATATGTAAATCGTTTGCCCTGAGATTACTTCAGCACTAGTACCATTCACGGTGTGAAGATCATAAATCTCATCGCCTCGCATACCTGATTTTGCCAAAAGCGTCCAAACACAAACACCTGAATATTGCGTAAGTAGCTGTTCAGCTTGTGATTGGTTCGAAACAACTTTATTTCCAACCCTTAAGTGACGGTTGGGAAAGCATTTGTCATAGTAACTTTCCTTAATGGCTGGTTTATGCTTTTTTAGTAAGTTTAGAATTTCAGCCTTAGTAGGTGAAGTAATGCTAGAAAACTCCTGTTTAAAAATTTTATTTCTAGCTTTTCCATTTCGGTTTGACTCTTCTAACCGCCACATTAGTTCCCCATTTTTACGAACACTTATACCTTTGTGTAAGTATTCTGAGTAGCCACTATAGATATTATTTTTAAATGATATTAGGTAATGAGATAATTTTTCAATTTCATCACGGATAGGGTACAAGTAGGAAATAAGTGTTTCTGCATCGCATAATGCTCGGCAGTAAAGCCGTTGTGGGATAACTGGGTATTGCTCCCTTTTTATTATATTCAGGTTAAAGTCAGAAGCAGATAATGTGCTAGTTAATGCGACATTAAATGGTAGTCCATCCTGTTCAATAAATAGTTTGTTTAATGTTGAGTATGTGCTCTCTCTCATAAAGTTCAGTGGTGTTGAGTCTTCAATGCACCACTTTTCTAACAAGTTAAAATCAATGTAAGAAAAGCAATTTACTCCTTCTGAAAGTAATGGCTCTATATATTTTTTTAAATCCTTTAAAGTCTCATATAGCATTCCAAATGAATGCTCTTTCGGAGATATCCACATCATTTTTAGAACAAGGCTTTTTAATTGATTTTGAAGATTACGCTCTATTATTTTTCCATCTAGTGAAAAGTCTAAAGTTTTTGTCATGCTTGCGTAAGGCTCAAAGAATGGTTGGAGCTTTTTCCATGCTTCATTATCAATGATTTTTCCGAGTGATTGACCATGTGTATCGAACCCAATATCAAGTTGTTCAAATACATCCCAATCACCTTGTTCAATAGCTGGTTTTAAAACGTCAATGAGATAATTTGAATGTATACCAACCTTAGTTTGTGCTTTTTTTATGGTTTTTAAATGTTCTAGATTTAGTATTTTTATCATGATTTATACCCTTGGCCTAACGATCGACACTAGTGCGTGATTCATAGTTATACGAGGGTGTCTTCCATTTTTATTAAATAGGCTCATTGCTTCTTCAATAACGCTAGGAGATGCAGCTTCAAGTGTACACTCAAAGGCTTCTATTCTCACTAGTACCTCTTGTTTTGCTTCTGGGTGACGGTCTAAGGCATCCTTTAACACATCAATAAATGAGATTAGTTTATAAATTGCATTTGGTTCATCTACTGCTTTAGCTGAACGGCATTTAAAGCAAGCGTCAAATTCTGAGCAAGGCAAGTCTTTGCCAACTGCTTTATTGGTTGCCCTTTGTGTTTTTTTCCCATCTTCTAAATTCTGTTTACCATTACACATAACCCCATTTGGGTTGGTTGGTGTCTTTGTTGTGAGCCATTCATCATGTGTAAGCATCGGTATACTCAGCGTATCTTTTACTTCTTTTTTCGCTTGTTCTAGGTCTACTCCTGTCGCTATACGTTCCAGTACCTGAATTGCTTGAGATAAGATTTTTTTATTGGTGTCAGGATTACCATTAGCATAATGTCGTTCCAATGTAGACAAAGTGTTTTGCAAAAGGTTGGTCAGGTGCAACAAGTTACCGTCTTCATATTCATGAAGACTTGTAGTTTCTCGAAATCTACTAGATTGTAATGAGATAAAATAATCGTTAGTTTTAAGACTCCAATTCTTAATTGTATTGGCACTAATTGGACTAAACCCTTCCCATAGTGTTGGTTTTTTCTTTAAACTACCAGTTCGGAATAAGTAGCGTGGGTATTTTTTTAGTGATTTATCCGCTCGATCTGCTGACCATTGTTCAATATTTTTAATTAGCGCAACTTCACTTGCTGGAACCTCAAAAAATCCTTTATCGCCATTATCATATAGGAATGAAACAATTACATTACCATCTTCATTTCTATCGGAGTATTTAAGAGGCAATAAAACTCCTTTTAGAGGATTATCTGTAAAGCATGAAAAAATTAAATAACTAATCCTCATAATATTATAAGTACGGTCATGAATATTTATTGGGTAATTAGTTCTGCTCACAATACTTCGACCCACTTCATTAATAATAACTTTAATTACAATTGATTCATGATTTTTAAAGGCATAAAAAAGATCTCGAAACCAGGGTAAATTTAATGAACGCTGAGATGAAACTAGATTTAGTGAAGTGACTAAGTGTTTATTTATTTCGGATATGTCAAAACTATTTGATTTTTCCCCATCTAAATTTAGTGAATATATGAGATCTGTATTACTGCCATATAAAGAGGATAGCTCTGTTAGGACCTTAATAAACGTAACACCTGTTTTTTTTTCTACATCGAATGAAAAGATGTCGTCTACTTCATTTGTTAATATAGCGCTGACTTCTTTATTAGCCCTTGCTTTAAAACCTTTGATTTTGACTGTTTTAAGGGATTTGTCTCGGTTATCTATATCAATGGTAATTGGGTGGGATATCTTTCGGATAATACTGTCGTTAAATGAGGTAAAGTAGCATAGTAAATGGTATGCCGCGCCCATTGTAAGGTTAAATGCACAGTTAGCTTTAACTCTACCTATACTAGGCTGTAGTGAGGTAGATATGTAAAGCTCCTCCTGATGGGAACCCAAACTTATGGTTACTGGTAGTTTATCTGAATTAAGTTTTTCATCTTTTTTAATTGCTATCAACTGTAATGCTAGACCAAAAAACAATTCACTTAACCGTGAAACTATCATTTTTTCTTCAGAGTCAGAGTAGGGTAAAAACGGATCATGGTTATTACGGAAGGAGCGATGAAGGTGCTTCCAGCTTTCGTCATAAACACCGCACCATTTTAGAGCGGTTATAGTGCCTGTGTTCTTGCTTACACAGCTAGACTCTTTTATGCCTAGTTCTTCACCATCATTTCTTTGCCACAACCTCAATGATGTTTTATATTTTTTTAATTGATGACGAAGCTCTCCATCATTCCCACAATACTCGAGATAACCTTCTTTTGAGAAAGGATCAACGTTTTTAATATCACAAAAGAATAGATAAGATCTTAAAACCTCATACAAGTGCGTAACGAATAGCACCGATTTTCCATTCTTCACATATTCATTTGCTTTCTTCGCAAAGTTTCGAATATATATAATACGTTTTCGTATTTGCTCATTGTTTTTGTCACAATTTTTGTGAGTTATATGTGAAATGTCAAAGTCTATATTTGAATTGTTACTATTAGTTTTATAAGGGATGGTAATTGCTAATCGTGTGACATTACCTCTATTTCTGGATGGCTTAAGTTTTATAGAGTCTTTTTTAGCAAATGGACTTTTTGACATGCTACCATCCACCATTAAATTTATTGTTTTTACGTTTGGCCGCAGAATGTTGTGAAGTAACTTCATTCATGAGTTTAACGTACTTCTCGGTGGTGGCTGTGTTTTCATGACCCATCAAGCTTGCGAGCTCATTCATTAAAAAATCATAACCTACTTCACGCTCTTTTGATTCATTTCTTAACCAATTAGTAGCATAAGTCGAACGTAAATCATGGATTCTGTAATACCATGAAGAATCAATTTCTCTAATTGATTGTCGTAAAGTACTAAAGTGTTTTTCAAGTGTCTTCTCTGAATATGTCCTTCCTTTGTTTGATAGAAAGAGCTTATCAGAACTGTCTAATATGTTTTCAGAAAGTATAAGGTGACTGCGCATCGACGCGTTATTTATTCGTTTCTGACTAAACTTGTAAACCTCAAGTTCTTCATAAATATTGATGGGTACTTCTATTATTCGGGGTTTATTAAATTTTGTTACAGTGATTTGCACAGGAACAACAGCTAATCCTGATGCATCTATCTCCCCAATTTGCTGTGCCGGAAAGTGACATAACTCGCCAATACGAGTACCTGTTTTGATTGCAAGCCTGAACATCAATGAAAATGGTTGCGGTAAGTCATCAATATATTTATCAAATAAATAAAGGTGATCAATAGTTATAGGTTTAAGTTTTTTATAAGATGGTGTCGAATCCGCGCGAGGGAATATTTGCATGATATGTGACATATCTATTTGTCGAGGTCTGTTCGATTTAATATGTGACAATATATCGTGTTGAGTACTGTTAAGATCAGTTTTCAAGGTTACTCTTGAGAAGTTAGTTACTACGTGGTTTTGATCGTTTTTTATATACCCAAATCTTTGCAGCCATTTATAAAAGCCTATCACCGAATTCATGTAACTTTTTGCTGTACTGAGAGCAAAAGCTTCAGTTCCTTCTGAATTTCTATGGCGGGTATTTTCAAGTAAGAATTCTGCAAAACGCCAAGGTGCACCTTCTTCTTCATGTTTTGTAAGGCTTTTGTATGTGAGATATTCTGGGGGAATCACATCACCATTGATATCTACTTGTTCGAAGTGAGTACTATCCAGAAAGCGTGAGTAGGCGAGAAGTGCTTTGGCAATACTAGAAGTATCTTTAATTTTTCCTTGCCCACTTAACCTTGATACCAGATAAAGCGATTGAGGGTAAACAATTGCGCCGTTAGGATCCAAAATTATCTTTGTTTTTCTTTGACGTGATTTAAGGTTTGAAGGTGAAAGAGTGGGAGTTAACGAAGCTTCACTTGTAGCTTCATGAATTTGGCAAGTTATTACCAATTTAGCTAGAGTATCAACTTCTATCTCTAACAGCCTGTAGTCGTCTATTACACTTTCGGTTTTTATCTGATGCTTTGGCAAGATTATTCCTTAGTTTTTCTATGACAAAATAAGTATATCTTGTCATAGAAAATTACCAAGGATACTTATCAATGATTTTTTCCAAGGGTGAACTTTTTCTCACCCCAAACACCAAATGCATCGGCGATTGCGTGGTCTTCATCACTTAGCAGTGAGAAATTGAGTGATTGCTTATCAGAGAATTTTGCGAGCTTTGCGACTGGATCTGGGCTAATGCCCAACACTGTCACAGATAGATCATTAAGCTGTGGCTGACTGTCTCTTAAACCACAGGCTTGCACTGTACACCCTGGTGTAGATGCTTTTGGATAAAAGTAAACCAATACCGGACCTGTCAGTAATGCTTCTGCTAAGCTGATGGTCTCATTACGTTGATTTTGTAGTGTAAACTGTGGCGCTTTATCGCCTACTGTTAAGGTATGCATATCTTTTCCTTATATTTTTAGCTGTCTATGCCTTGCATATGCTCCAAGGTACACTCTAGTGACAACTCTTTTGCGAGTTCATGCATACTGATTTCAAGCTTTTCAAGATCGACTTTTTCAGGGACATTGACTGTCAATGAGATATTTTGAGTCGGTTCACCTGTGTCATCTTCTTCAGCATGGGACTTTACCGCCCCTAGATCTAATGAACGATCGGCGAGAAACTGAGTGATTTTCTTCATGGTTCCACGTTGGTCAAAACCACTGAAGTTAACTTCTAAGCGAGAAATGTAATTTTTAGGTGTGTGTTTAGCTGTCCGTTTCATCACTGTCATCAGTTCTAGCTCAACACTTAAGCTAGGCAAGGTTGATTCCATCTTGGTGATAGAAGGCCATGAGCCAGATAACATCATAATTAAAGTGAATTCATTACCGAACAACGCCATGCGACTGTCGACGATGTCACAATCACATTCACTTGCGAGTCGAGCAAATTTACTCACAATACCTGGACGGTCGGCCCCCATTGCTGTTACGACCAAGTGGTTGGACATTTAATACCCCATTTTTATATTAGTTAGCCCAAAAAATAAGCATTTTGATGATGCTTTTTTTTCATGGTCAGCAATGCTATCACATGTTGCTCTATTTGCGATCCTTGTCGTAGTTACAAAATCGAATATTTAATATGTTTCAAGTTGATAATGAATATGGAATGAGTTGCGCACTAGTGCTTGTCTTTAACTGATTCCATCAGTACCATAGCCAGTCCTGAACCCTTGGGGAATACACATGATAAACGGAAGCATCGTTGCCTTAATCACACCAATGAATAGTGATGGCACAGTAGATTATAAGAGTCTTGAGAATTTAGTTGAGTACCATATCGCCCAGGGTACCGATGGCATCGTTGCAGTTGGCACGACTGGTGAATCAGCAACATTGCCTGCAAAAGAGCATATCGAAGTCGTCCAACAGACGGTAAAGTTTGCCGCTGGCCGCATTCCAATTATTGGTGGTAATGGCGCAAATGCCACTGCAGAAGCGATAGAGTTAACAAAAGGGCTATCTAGTGTAGGTGTTGAAGCTATGCTGGGCGTGACGCCATATTACAATAAGCCGTCTCCAAAAGGCTTGATCGCACATTATAAAGCGGTAGCTCAAAGCACTGATATCCCACAAATATTATACAATGTGCCCGGGCGAACCTCGGTAGATATGTTACCAGAAACGGTGGCTGAGCTGGCGAGTGTTAGTAACATTATTGGCGTAAAAGAAGCCACTGGCGATCTTTCTCGTGTAAGCAAACTACGTAGTTTGTGTGGCGATGACTTTATGCTTTACAGTGGTGATGACGCTACAGCACGCGAATTTTTAACTTTGGGTGGCAACGGTATCATTTCAGTTGCTAATAACATCGTACCTAAAGCATTTAAAGCGATGTGTGATGCCGCACTTGCAGGCAATACTGCTGAAGCTATTGCTGTTGAAAAGTCTATCCAAAGTTTGTTCAGTGCTTTATTTTGTGAAGCTAACCCAATCCCTGTAAAATGGGCCGCTCATCAAATGGGACTTATCAGTCAAGGTGAAATTCGTTTACCTTTAACTGAACTTTCTAGTGAGTTTCATGGTCTGTTGCTAGAAGCAATGAAAAATGCCCGAATTGAGGTTTAATAATAAATGCTAAAGCAAGTATCACCATTAATACTGATTGCGGCTGTTACAGCGTGCAGTACACCAATTGATAGAAGGCAAGCAAATGATGTCGATCAGCAATATCAAGATCTAGCATCTGCGCCTAAACTGGTTATTCCTGAAGGGCTTAACCAACCAACATATAGCAAAGAATATGATATCCCCGAGGTTGGCGCTAAAGTTGATAAGACGCTAGTAGGCAACACTTTAGATATTCGTCCTCCGCTACAGGTATTGCCTATGGCCGCGGGAACGCGTGTTGAAGAGGGTGATGAAAATATTAAAATTATGGTTGAGTCGATTGATAATGACTCAGACCTAAAGCAGGAGATCTTTGATGTATTAAAAGAGTACTTTGCAAGTGAGTCTGTTCAGCTTCGTTCTGAAGACTATGATGCTGGTACCTTTGAGACAGATTGGATTGAAAGCTCTGAAGTTGTTGAGTCTAGCTTTTGGGGAAGTGACAAAATTTACTTGTTACGCCAACGCTATAAGTATGACATTGATATTCGACCACACGGCCGTAGTGGTAGCGTGACAATCAGTTTGATTGAGCATGAAGAGTCTTATGACGGTGAGCAACAAGAAATTTTGCTTAGTGGTGAAGATAAACGCCGTTATACAATTGATATCTTGAATGATTCTATTAGCTACATGAGTATTAAACGTGCTCAAGCTATGAAAGCTAAGCGTCTTAAGCAAAGTCTTGGTATTGATGTTGACTTGATCTCCGAGCAAGACGAGCAAGCTTATTGGCTAGCAGATGCTAAGTTTAAACGCACGTGGGACCGTTTACGTATTGTTTTGCCTGAGATGGGCTTCGAAATTGTAGATATGGACAGTAACAAAGGTCTGCTTTATATCAATGTGGTTGATGATTCCGGTTTTTGGAGCTCTTTATGGGGTGAGAAAAAGTTGAATTTGGATGAAGGCTCTTACCGCATCGAACTTAAAGATGATAGTGCTGACGACAAAACGCAGATCCACCTGCTTGGTTCTGACAATGAACCATTAGAAAACGAAGTGGTTATTGCCGTCTATGAAGGCTTCTCTGAACTCATGGAAGAAGATCGTAAAGTCCGTTAATCGATTGCCGTTATAATGAAAGGAGCCTATGTGGCTCCTTTTTTATTGTCTTTCTTTTAAGTGAATTGCTTAATGACTCATTTGCGGCGTTATGGCAATTGCATTAAAAGTTTGGCCATTCAGCGGGAATT
>NZ_JBFRMK010000076.1:0-195 GCF_041470405.1 Shewanella sp. 10N.286.45.A1 | reverse complement strand
ATTTGAGCTAATCGTTATTCTCGACTCTGGTATTCTGTTTCGCTCTCGATAATTGCTTTTGCATTATTCTACCTTCGACCATCCTTGGTCTCGTACCTGCTAAATCTGACCATTAAGGAGGGCCGGAATGTCTTATTTTGTATGGAACAAAATAGACCACTTAGTTGTATATCCAAAATCCCATAGCGAAGCTTA
>NZ_JBFRMK010000075.1:0-66029 GCF_041470405.1 Shewanella sp. 10N.286.45.A1 | reverse complement strand
GCCGCAGTTTATTGGCTATTTTGACAAGGCGGAGGCTATGCCGTTTAGTTATTCTCCACAAATAGTCTACAACACAGTAAAAATAGCCAAGAAACGCGGCCCTTTGGGTTCGATTCAATGCTTCTATTCTTTTATGACTAGAATGTGTTATGAGCTTTTCACTTAGCCAGCTAAGCTTTATCGCTCAAGCCTTGTACTAGAAGCATTATTCCTTACGGTAAAGAACCGAACAAAAACTAAGCTCGAAAGATCAACAGCCCCTAATCTCCTAAAACACTACTCATAAAAGATCAACTTAACGCTATAAAGCGTTAATACTTGCCAAATTGAATCAATAGCGTAAATTCAGCAGCCTGCTTGCTGACTCCGTCAACTCGCACCTCAATCCAGTAGTAGCCGATTAATACTGTGTCTATAGGACGTATATGCAGGTCGAATTTTACAATACAAAATCCCATGTTTCGGAAACAAAACATATCTCGCAAGCATTACTTATTTTGCTGTCTAAGGGGCTGCCCCTAGAGGATCTGCCAAAAGCCAAAGCGCTAATACTCGCTGGCGATAAATTCCAATTTAGAAATACTTACAATATTAGCCTACTTACAAAGAAATAGTATAAAAGCATTGTTAATTAGTAATAGCTCCCCCTCAAATGAGCTAACTTTTGTATGTTAACTTGTTTAAATTATGTTAATCGGTTAGCTTCGAACTATGGGTTAAATCATATACAGGGGTTACAACTTATATGGAAAGAATCAGAGAAGCTCAAGAACACTTAAAAAGTGAATTCGAAATCTATAATAATGCCTCAGCTAAAAAGCTCCCTCCTCTCGATATTAATTGCCCCGAAAAACTCGAAACCATGCTTGAATTTGTCACTCGGAGGGAATCCTTAAAGCAAGCTAAAAAACTCAGCTCACCACCAGCAGGTAAACTCAAAGCCGCAATAGCTGACACGCTATTGTTGCTAGATAACTTCGATATAAAAATTTCGAAAGAGAAAGGTACTGCAAAGAAATAAGCTCATCGCTTTGAGAATGATATAAAAAAGATGCCAGCAATCTTTGCTGGCATCTATCAATTAAAGCTAGTTTAAAAGTTTAGTAAAAGGTATAGCTTGCTGTAACAAAGTATTCCATACCAACAGCATTATATTTAGAAATATCAGCAAACGGCCACCACTCTTCAGATTCATGTTGAGGTGGCTTTTCATCAAATAGATTGACCACTGATGCGGTAAGACTAAAACTATCGGTTATCTGATAGTTAGCGTTTAAGTTATAGCGTGTCCAAGCGTCATAACGTTCATTAGGATCATCAGATGTGGCAACCGGAGAACTTCCTAAACGGTTGGCGAACAGTGATAAGGTGAGATAGTCGTTATACCAACCCAATGTCCCTGTTGTATGAGTTCTAAACTCACTATTCCACTGTGCATCTCTAATATCTTCAATCTCATCTTCAGGTAAATACTTCTCGTTAGTCTCAAAGATATGGGTGTAGTTGAGGTTAAAGAATATCGATCCAAACCGTTCGAACTCATAATTGAAACTTGAAGATAAATCCATTCCCTTTTGCTCACGCATACCGGTGTTAAATGGACTCGTTACCGTTGAGACGACACCGCCATTTTTCCCGCCGCGAGTGACTCGCCCCACCATCTCTTGGCACTTAGCCGAATTAGGGTCGATGGTATTACCGTATTGATCGAATCCAAGCGTACACTCGGCCTCATAGCGTAATACCGTTCCAGCACCAATAGAACCAATTTTCTTTTCAAGGCTAATTTCATAATAATCCGCCGTCACCGACCAATCGTCTGTAATATCAACGACAAAACCTATGTTGATACTATCACCCGTTTCCTCTTCTAAAGATAAATCCCCTTGAGAATATTGGCGAATACTGCCCGTACCATAATCATGACTGCAATCCCCCCAACCTTGGCCTATAGTTAAATTTTCATTTTGGGCGCAAGTTAAGTAGTCAGTGCTAGACACAAATGATGAACTCTCATCCGCGTACATATAGTTCATATCAGGTGCTCTGAATGAGGTTGCATACGAACCTCTCACTAATACCTTATCTACCGGTCGCCACGATAAACCTGTTTGATAAGTAAACGCACCACCTACATCAGAGTCATCATCATAGTAATCATATCGACCAGCTAGTTTAGCCTCTAAAAAACCAATCCCACTATCATAATCGGCTAACGGCACGGCTAGTTCAACAGCAACCGCATAGCGATCACGATCTCCGTCGCCAGATATTCCACTCCAACCATAAACTTCACCGTTAATGGTTTTCTCATCGGTATCGAACTTATAACCCTCTTTAGTGTATTCAGTGACAAATGCAAATTGCAGATCACCAGCAGGCATCTCAACCAAAGTACCAGTTAAATCAAAAACTAAGCTGTATAAATAAGACTTACCCTCTCCTACTGATTTATGCGTGGCATCATTAAACATTTCAGGAGTAAGCTTACCGAAGAAATCAATACCGCTGTCTGGCTCGAAGTTATCATTTAACTGAGATTCGTTAACCACGACCCAACGGCTGCCCTCCCAGGGTTGATCCCAATCGACACCTTTTTCACCAAATAGTAAGCTCATCATTTTTTGATCATCAAATCGCACAATAGAATCTTCATAATCATATTGGCTAGCAGTAAAAGTTACCGAGTAATCATATTCATCCGCAATCAAACCCTCGATACCAAAAATACCAATCAGAGCGGCTTCATCATATTCTTGATTTGAGGTGGGCACTTCAAAGTTTCTAAACGTACGATAAGCATGGCGACTCGCTTGATGAGTGCTACTGTCATTGATGTCAGTTCTTACGTCGTAATCAATCCCGTAGCTATAACGTCCAACTCCCGCATCAGCTGAAGACTGGGTACCTATAAATGTCGCAAATAAGCGCCCCTCATCCAGCTCATAATCTAAGTTAACAAAAGCAGATAGGTTATCGCGTGAATTACGAATGGTGTAAGTGTTATATACATTATCACCACAGAGATATGGGTCTGGATCACCATGGCTATCATCAGAGAGCCAACCCGGTTGTACACTTTCATAACCAAGCTCTTCGCAACGACCAGATAGATCTTTTAGCATCCAAGCGTTCGGTTCATAGCGCCCCCAGTAAGACATTGCCTGAGGAAGAGCATGATTTTCCGCATTTGGCCCATCAGTTGGTTCGTCAAACCAATCTCGATCACTACCATAAATAGGATCGCGCTGATCAACTTCAACAACGGCTGTATAGCTGAGCTTGTCTAATTGCCCGCCTGTACTAAAGGTAAACTTCTTACTTTGGCCGCCACCATCTTTAGTGTCACCAAAACGCACTGTAGCCTTGGTATAATCCAAGTCATCTTTCAAAATGACATTCACAACACCCGCAACTGCATCAGAGCCATAAATAGCGGAAGCGCCACCACTGAGAATTTCAACCCGCTTAACCGCTTCAGTTGGGATCATAGCCAAATTGACGACGTTCCCTCCCAATCCACTTGAAGGCTTAGGTAGTACTGGAATACGGCGACCATTAATGAGTGTTAATGTGTAACCTGAGCCGAAGCCTCTTAGGTTTATTGCCTGTGCATTCGCATTAAAGTTATTTGAATTTTCTTCACCAACAAACTGACCGGTATTCTGGGCTAGGGAGTTTAACGCATCAAATACGTTTGCATGCCCTTGAGCGGCAATATCGTCAGCAGAAAGCACAACGACAGGATCAACCCCCTCCATATCAGTTCTCGCAATTCTAGAACCAGTAACCTGAATAACTTCTATCTCTTTTTCAACCGCTTCAATATTGTCATCGTCTTGCGCAAAAGCAGTAAAAGGCATTGAGCCAATAGCAACTGTTATCGCAAAAGAAATCGAATTCATTTTCATCATAATACTACCTACTACATTATTAGAATAAGATTCGGGTGTATTAACACCTTCCCGTAGATGTGGTTTGTTCGTTATTTTTTTGTGACACCACAGAGTATATTTTATACATAGCGGTGGTATACACAATACAGTAAACAATAGTTTTACAAACAGGCGAGTAATTAAGTACGCAGAGGGCGTATAAACATGGGAGACAAGACTAATAATCTAAAACAAAAACAATAAGACTAATAACTGGCTAAGTTTAACTTATAATAAAATACAAAATATCGAGAGAGTGTGTAACCATCTATTTACACGGCAAATCAAAACCTTAATAAATATAAAAATCTTAGATCTACATCAAGTTAATAGCAAATAGAACATGAGTTTAATTAATATAAGGGGAGGAGAGGGACAAGTAATTAAACACACTTTAATATAGTGAATAAAAAATTAGAAACAGCTTATTAATAAGATTTGTCTTTTACCTTTTAAAACCTCGGACCGTCTCATTAATCATAATATTAAATACATAGGCCCCCACTAAAGGAGGCCAATATTATTAGAAAAACTCTGAATAACTATTTTATTCTACAGTAACCGATTTGGCTAAGTTACGCGGTTGGTCAACGTCAGTACCTTTAATTAATGCCACATGATATGACAATAACTGCAAAGGAATAGTGTAGATAAGCGGTGCCATAAATTCATCACAATGCGGCACAGGGATCACCTTCATGGTGTCGTCTGACTCAAACTCTGCATCTTTATCAGCAAAGACATACATCAAACCGCCACGAGCACGCACTTCCTCAACATTAGATTTAAGCTTTTCAAGCAGCTCGTTGTTTGGCGCAACGACAATCACCGGCATATCAGCATCAATAAGCGCTAGTGGACCATGTTTAAGCTCACCTGATGCATAAGCTTCAGCGTGAATGTAAGAGATCTCTTTAAGCTTAAGCGCACCTTCCATTGCAATCGGGTATTGATCGCCGCGACCTAAAAATAGTGCATGGTGCTTATCGGCAAAATCTTCTGCTAGTTCAGCTATCGCATCATCTAAGCTCAGTGCTTGTTCCACTTTTGCAGGCATAGATTGCAAGCTTTGAGTGATCTCCGCTTCCATCTCTGCTGACATACCATTGTGACGGCCAATTGCAGTCGTTAGCATTAACAAGCCAGCAAGCTGCACCGTGAATGCTTTGGTTGATGCAACCCCAATCTCTGCACCCGCTTTCATCATATAAGCCATGTCCGACTCACGAACCAAAGATGATCCTGGCGCGTTACAGATAGTCAGCGTCGCTTTATAACCCATCTCTTTGGCTAAACGCATAGCCGCTAACGTATCAGCAGTTTCGCCTGATTGTGAGATAGTTACTAACAAGCTATTTGGGAATAGATGTGATTTGCGGTAACGGAACTCAGAGGCTATCTCAACATTACAAGAAACACCCGCCCAATCTTCTAACCAGTAACGTGCAGCCATACCAGCGTGGTAACTGGTACCACAAGCGATAATCTGTACGTGTTTAATGTCCTTTAAAAGCTCTGCGGCATTTTCACCAAAGGTAGAATCTAAAACTTTACCTGCCGCAATGCGACCTTCGAGTGTATGAGCGATTGCAGTTGGTTGCTCATAGATCTCTTTTAACATGTAGTGACGGTATTCACCTTTGTCACCAGCATCATGAGTAACTTCAGACTCTTTCACTTCACGCTCAACCGCATTGCCGTCAACATCAAAGATATTAACTTCACGACGAGTAACCTCAGCCACATCACCTTCTTCAAGGAAAGCAAAAGAGCGAGTCACTGGTAGCAATGCTAGTTGATCAGAAGCAACAAAGTTCTCACCTAAGCCGTAACCAATAACCAGTGGGCTACCTGAGCGTGCAACAATCATGCGCTCACTATCGGTACGATCGATAACTACAGTGCCATAGGCGCCTTCGAGTTGCTTAACTGTAGCTTGTACCGCAGTCAGTAAGCTGTCATGACTCTTTAGTTCGTGATGGACTAAGTGACAGATAACTTCAGTATCAGTGTCAGATGCGAAGCTATAGCCTAGGCCTTTTAGCATTTCACGCAGCTTATTGTGGTTTTCAATGATGCCATTGTGTACCACGGCAATACTGCCTTCTGACTCATGTGGATGCGCATTACGCTCACTCGGTTCACCGTGTGTAGCCCAACGTGTATGTGCGATACCAGTACCACCTGCTAGCGGCTGTTCATCAAGTGCCGATGACAACTCCTGCACTTTACCCACACGACGAGTACGGCTGAGTTCACCATTGTTAAGCACAGCAACACCTGATGAGTCATAACCGCGATACTCAAGTCGTCTTAATCCTTCAACCAAAATTTCTGCAACATCCCTTTGCGCTACTGCGCCAACTATTCCACACATACTATTTTCCTAGACTCTGTCAGAGTTAATTTGAAACTAAAATTAAAAGCTAAATTTAAAAATGGGCTGCCTCACTTGGAGGTGCTAGCCAGCATAAGGTGCAAGAATAACCCGCACCCCATGTTTTGAAATACTTTCGACCGCTTCGTTTGGTAACCTGTCGTCAGACACCAGCACGCTAATATTGCCCCAAGGCAACTCCAAATTAGGAATGCGTCGACCGAGCTTTTCTGACTCCAACATGACGATCACTTCTCGCGATACTTCCGCCATCACCTTACTCAGACCTGTTAACTCATTAAAGGTGGTTGTGCCGCGCTCAAGATCGATACCGTCTGCACCGATAAACAACTGATCAAAGTTATACGAGCGTAGTACCTGTTCGGCAATTTGCCCCTGAAATGATTCCGAATGCGGATCCCAAGTACCGCCAGTCATCAGCAGTGTTGGTTCGTTTTCAAGCTCATGGATAGAGTTTGCTAGCGCAAGTGAATTCGTCATCACCAGCAAGCCACGTTTACTATTGAGCTCGCCAATAAGGCCTGATGTAGTACTGCCACTGTCAATAATAATACGGTTGTGATCTTGGATAAGTTCAGCCGCTGCGTTAGCAATTGAAAGTTTATTCGGTGCTATTTTAGCTGAAAACTGTTGGGTAACTTCATCTGGCACCGCAACTGCGCCGCCATAACGACGCAGTAGTAAGCCGGTTTTTTCGAGCGTGGCTAAATCTTTGCGGATCGTAACTTCTGATGTTTCAAAACGTAAGGATAACTCTTCAACACTCACTTCACCTTGCTGATTAAGTAGGCTAATAATGCTGTGACGTCGTTGTTGAGTGTTTCGTTTATTCATAAAACCTTTCGTTAAGTTTCGTTTCGAAAGGTGCATTATAGATAAGTGAAACTTAATTGCCAGTTTTTGCTTAATTTATGGCTCTAAATGTGCAAATTACAGATAAAAAAAAGCCTCAACGAGATGTTGAGGCGATTTAAAGGCTTTTAGCAATCAGTTTAGAATTTAGCTTCCAGTGACAAACTAACGTGACGACCTTCGCCAACGGTTACATCTTTATAAGAACCACCAGCAAGATAATCAACATCAAATAGGTTCTTAACGTTCATGCGAACGCTAACATCGCTACCCATGATATCCATAGTGTAAGCGGCGCCCATATCAAAACGTACATAGCTATCTTTAGTAATAGTGTTATCGGTACTAGCGAAACGTTCACCAACATAAATAGCACCAAAGTTCAGCGCTAAATCTTCAGTCATTTCGTAACGCGTCCAGATGTTAGCAGACCACTCTGGTGCATCTACTGGAGTCATACCATTTAAGCCATCACTCTCTGGGCGAATATATTCAGCGTCAAGATACATCATTGAACTAGTCATGAACCACTGATCACTGATCTGGCCCTGAGCGCCCATCTCAAAACCTTTATGGCGCTGCTCACCACTTTGAGTGGTAATCTGCGTGTCATCACCAACTGGTGTTGCAAGATCTTCGGTAACAGTAACGTTTGATACGGTAATATCAAATACAGCACCGGTTAATAGTAAGCTGCCATCAAATAGCTCCCACTTGGTGCCTATCTCATACTGCTCACCGTATTCAGGATCAAGGTTCATCTTGTCATTGACGTCATTCGGGTCATTAACAATACCTTGTGGCGTAAAGCTCTTTGAGTAGTTAACGTAAATACTACCATTTGCGGCAGGTGAGTAAATCACACCAAACTTAGGCGATACAGCGTAACTGTTATTACCGTTGCCATCTTTTTTCTGCTCGTCATAACGCACGCCAGCAAGTACTTGCCACTCGTCGGTGATCGTTACTAAATCTTGCACATAGAAACCATAGTGCTTGTATTCACTTTCGTACTTAGTGCTATCGTTGTTGTAGTCAAGATCGGGTCTATCGATAGGCGTACCAGGTGTAACCGGAATAAAGTTATCACCACCTTCTGACACATAGCTATCTTTCAATTGGCCATAGTAGTAGTCAAGCATATTGGCACCAACAAGTAGTTGATGTTCAACGTCGCCAGTATAGAAGTTACCCGTGAAATCAACATAACCTGTTTTATGCTGCCAATCATCGTAACGGTCAAATGGTTTAATGGTATAGCCATCTGTCATTGCTGTTTCTGAGTATTGCGGCGATGAGTCTAAACGCTGGCGATTAAACTGCTGATCGTTATAGCCCGCTTTAACCTGCCATGAATCAGAGATATGGTAGGTTAAATCAGCACCCATGTTAGTGATGGTATTGTCAGTAAATGCCCAAGGTTGGTCCCAAATGATGTCACTTCCACCAATCAAGTCGCCACTGCTATCTAACCAGCCACCAGTATCAATACCAGTCTTGTCTTGGGTATGGTCATACTTCACCGATAGTAATAGGTCATCGGTAATATCAAATTCTAGGTTTAAGTAACCTAACCAACGGTCACGCTCTTGGTTTGAGCCATCTTGGTACTCACGCCAGTATTGAGTGTCTTGCTTAACAAGCACGGTACGGTAACGGATGGTTTCAGACTCGTTTAAGCTGCCACCAGCATCAAGTTGAAAACGGGTAGAGCCGTGTTCATCGGTATCAAAACCAAAGTCAAACATGGTTTCAGATGTTGGTTTTTTACTTACCATGTTAATCAAACCACCTGGGCCTGATTGACCATATAACATGCTTGAAGGACCTTTTAGGACTTCAACTTGCTGTAGTGTTTCGATTGGCTGTACATAATGAGACCATTGCTGTTGTCCGTTTATCAAGAAGCCCGAACCAGAAGAAAGCTCAAAGCCACGAATATTGAAAACTTGACGGTTCCATTTTTCACTACCGCCAGTCACACTTGAGTCGTTTACTAAAACTTCACCAAGATTAGTCGCCAATTGCTCATCAGTAATAAAGTCTGGAATAACCGCTACTGATTGAGGAGTATCAAGAATATCGATGTCACCTCGCATTGCGCCTGAAGATGAACCAACGTTATAGTCGTTAAAGCTACGTCCAGTAACGGTAATACGTTCGATGTTACTATCGACAACAGCGTTAGAATCGGCTGTGACTTCTTCAGCAAAAGAGGTTGTTGATGCTAAAGCAGCAACAACAGCAAGACCTATACGAGAAAATTTAAAAGACGCCTGAAAAGACATAACCAACCCCAAAAATGAAACCAAGATGTAATATTTGGGTGCAATATAAATGAGAATTGTTTTTATTCATACCTCTTTACGTGTATTTACATTGTCAATGTGAACTAGCGCACAACACTAACAACCCCGCAACCATCAAAAACAAAAAGATCACAAATAAATCAAGCCGTATCACTCATTTAAAGTTTGATAGAAACTCCTCTTTCATTGTTTATCTCAGCAAAGTTAAAGCTTTTTATTGCACGTAATAAACCAAAAAAGCGACCTTAACTGGTCGCTTTTCAATCTAATCTAGTAATTATTTGGCTTTTTTAACCGGCCTTGCCCAGCCAGAGATGTGCCGCTGCTTAACCCGTGTGATAACTAATTCATCAGCAGCAACATCTTTAGTAATAGTAGAGCCAGCACCTAAGGTAGCCCCTTTTCCTATGGTAATTGGGGCTACAAGCTGGGTATCACTACCTACAAAGACATTGTCTTCAATAATGGTCTGGAATTTATTAGCACCATCGTAGTTGCAAGTAATGGTACCAGCACCAATGTTAACGCCGCTACCGATAGTTGCGTCACCAATATAGGCTAAATGGCCTGCTTTAGAACCTTTACCTAGCACCGCTTTTTTCATCTCTACAAAGTTGCCTATATGCGCATCTTCTTTAAGTTCTGCACCAGGACGCAGTCGAGCAAATGGGCCCGCACTTGCCTTAACACCAACTTTGGCGTTTTCAACAATCGAGTAAGGTTTGATTTCAGCGTTGTCGGCAATGTCACAATTAATAAGAATGGCGCCAGCACCAATGGTCACGTTATTACCAATATTGACCGTACCTTCAATCACCACATTGACATCAATCATCACATCCATACCAACACTAACATCGCCGCGGATATCGATACGAGCAGGATCACGCAGGTTTGCACCTTCGAGCATCAGTTTTTCTGCTGCACGAGCTTGGTAAGCACGCTCAAGTTGAGCGAGCTGTACTCGGTTATTAGCACCTTCAACTTCAACGGCTGATTCAGGCTGTGCAGTGGTAATTACAACACCATCTTTATGAGCCATAGCCACGATATCAGTTAGATAATACTCTCCCTGAGCATTATCTGATGAAAGCTGACCCAACCAAGCTTTAAGTTGTTTACCAGGTGCAGCCATAATCCCAGTGTTGATTTCGCTAATAGCTAACTGTTCAGCATTTGCATCTTTTTGCTCTACGATGCCAACCACCTTGTTATCTTCACGTACGATACGTCCATAACCCATAGGGTTAGGCAGGTTAACCGTTAAGATAGCCAATCCATTATCTTCACGAGCTGCAAGCAAAGACTCTAATGTGGAAGCCTGAATAAGTGGCACATCACCATAAAGAATTAACACTGTATCATCGTCACTAATATTGTCGTTAGCTTGTGCCACCGCGTGTCCGGTACCTAGCTGCTCGGCTTGAAGCACCCAGTTAAGAGCCTGTAGACCTAATTTGGCTTGCAACTTGTCTGCACCGTAACCATACACCAGTTGAATGGCGTCACTGCCAACTTGGTGGGCGGTATCAATAACATGCTGAACCATGCTCTTATGAGCGATAGGATGAAGAACCTTGGGAAGATCTGAGCGCATGCGGGTTCCCTTGCCTGCTGCTAAAATCACGACATTCAGTGCCATTTATTAATCCTTGAGCTGATGCTTGCTTATAAAGTTTTTGAGCGCTGATTTTAAGCTAAATCAACCATAAAAGCGACTCTAGCTAGATTGAGTCATGATTAAAAATTAACAGTTTTATCAGCGGTAATGAGCCACTGGGCAAGATCATCCATAGTCGCCACTTCACAACCTTCAATGAGCTCTAGCTGTGCTAAACCGCGAGCATGCATACATGACCCACAAAACTTAACTTGGCTACCTTGAGCGATAATAATCTCCAACATCTGTTGGATGTTGTAACTTTCAGCAGGGTTTTGTTTTGGTATTACAGCGGTAATCGCATCGGACAGTAAAAACAAACTGACCTTGGCTGGTGGACTATCTTGCTCGTTAAGCTCAATAGCTAAGCACAGAGCATTAAAAAGCCTTTCTGAACCATATGGGGCATCATTAACAATAAGAAGGATATGTTGCATAGAAAGGTGCTCTAGCAATAAGTTAATCGCTAGAGGGTAGCACTCAAGTTGGACAGAGGACTTTACTTAGAGCGCGTTCTAATATTATCAAATATGAGACGGCATAAATGCCGACCTACAACGAATATTCTAGGCTTGGGAATTAGTGACTCTAGGACTTGCTTCTAACCTTCTTTTAAGCACAAATACCAAAACTATCCATCCATGGGGTTATGGCATAAATATATGGAACATTTACGACCAGATCCCCCCCCACTCCTTTGGCTATCCATGCAACTCCCTTTTAAAAGCATGGGGATAATAATTCTGACCTCCAAGGGATGAAGGAAATGCCAATAAATATATGGAACATTTACGGCCAGATACAAATCCCACTCCTTTGGCTATCCATGCCAAACGGGGATAAGTACATTCCATATACAAAAAAGGCGCTTACCTTTCGGTGAGCGCCTTTTTTCATCAACAATAACCTATCTGGTAATGTTCTTTTTGATGGTCTCGACAACGCGAAGCTGAGCAACTGCTTGAGCTAGCTCAATCGCTGCTGCTGCATAATTGAAGTCTGCGCCAGCATCCGCCATAGCGGTTTCTGCACGACGCTTAGCTTCTGCAGCGGCTTGCTCGTCAATATCATCGGCACGCATAACGACGTCAGCCAATACTGAAACTGAAGAAGGTTGTACTTCCAGGATTCCACCCGAAAGGTAAAACACTTCCTCTTTTCCATCTTGCTTGACGATGCGCGCCATGCCAGGCTTGATATGTGTAAGCAGAGGCGCGTGACCAGGCATAACACCTAGATCACCTTCTGAACCAGTTACTTGTAGGTGTGCTACAAGACCAGAAAAGATGCTACTTTCTGCACTTACAATATCAAGCTGTACTGTCATGGCTGCCATCCGTTCTCCTTAAACTAGTCTCTGTATTACTACAGAGTACTCAGTTATTTTTTGTTAGCTTTCTCAACGGCTTCGTCGATTGAACCAACCATGTAGAACGCTTGCTCTGGAAGGTGATCGAACTCACCGTCTAGAATACCCTTAAAGCCACGAATTGTGTCTTTAAGAGAAACGTACTTACCTGGAGAACCGGTGAATACTTCTGCAACGAAGAAAGGCTGAGAAAGATATTTTTCAATCTTACGAGCACGGAATACAGTTGTCTTATCTTCATCAGATAATTCATCCATACCTAGGATCGCAATAATATCTTTCAGCTCCTTGTAGCGCTGAAGTACGGTTTGAACACCGTTAGCAACATCGTAATGCTCTTGGCCAACAACCTGTGGATCAAGCTGACGTGAAGTCGAATCCAATGGGTCAACCGCTGGGTAAATACCCAGAGAAGCAATGTTACGTGACAATACAACAGTCGCATCTAAGTGAGCGAAGGTTGTTGCTGGTGATGGATCCGTTAAGTCATCCGCAGGTACGTATACGGCTTGAACAGAGGTAATAGACCCTGTCTTAGTCGATGTAATACGCTCCTGAAGTACACCCATCTCTTCAGCCAATGTTGGCTGGTAACCTACTGCTGATGGCATACGGCCTAGCAGTGCAGATACTTCAGTACCTGCCAAGGTGTAACGATAGATGTTATCAACGAAGAAAAGTACATCTTTACCTTCGTCACGGAACTTCTCGGCCATAGTTAGACCAGTTAGTGCCACACGTAGACGGTTTCCTGGAGGCTCGTTCATCTGACCATATACCATGGCCACTTTATCGAGAACACCTGAATCTTCCATCTCGTAGTAGAAGTCGTTACCCTCACGAGTACGCTCACCTACACCAGCGAAAACTGATAAACCAGAGTGTGCTTTAGCGATGTTGTTAATAAGTTCCATCATGTTGACGGTCTTACCAACACCAGCACCACCAAACAAACCAACTTTACCACCCTTAGCGAATGGACATACAAGGTCGATAACCTTGATACCAGTCTCTAAAAGTTCAGTGGTGTTTGACTGATCTTCGTATGAAGGAGCTTCACGGTGGATCACATAGCGATCTTCTTCACCGATAGGGCCAGCTTCATCTACTGGTTGACCCAATACGTTCATAATACGGCCAAGGGTTTTTTCCCCAACCGGAACAGTAATTGGTGAACCAGAGTTTACAACCTCAAGGCCACGACGCAGACCATCTGAAGAACCCATAGCGATGGTACGAACTACACCACCACCTAGTTGCTGCTGAACTTCCAGCACCAAGCCTTCACTTTTGATCTCTAGAGCGTCATATACCTGAGGTACGGCATCATGTGGAAACTCAACGTCCACAACCGCGCCAATTACTTGGACAACAGTACCTGTGCTCATGATTAATCCTCTAAAACTTGTATTCGTTACCTAGCCTAAACGGCGGCGGCACCTGAAACAATTTCCGAAAGTTCCTGCGTAATCGCAGCCTGACGGGCCTTGTTATAGACCAACTCCAAGTCACTGATAAGTTCACCAGCGTTGTCTGTCGCAGCTTTCATAGCAACCATACGGGCTGCTTGCTCAGATGCGATGTTTTCAACAACACCTTGGTAAACTTGAGACTCCACATAACGAACCAACAATGTATCCAAAAGTTCTTTTGGATCTGGCTCGTATAAGTAGTCCCAGTGATGAGAAATCTCATCTTCTTCTGACTTAGGCAAAGGTAGCAGCTGCTCGATCACTGGGGTTTGAGTCATAGTATTAACGAACTTGTTAAATACTACGTACAAACGATCCAGCTTGCCTTCGTTGTATGCTTCTAGCATGACACGTACTGTTCCGATCAAGTCAGCTAACGACGGAGCGTCACCTAAACCTGAAGCGTGAGCAGATACCTGTCCACCAAAGCTATTGAAGAATTGTACGCTGCGTGCGCCAATTGGGCAGAATTCAACTTCTGCACCGGCTTCACGCTGCTTCTTCACGTCTGCGACAACCTTTTTGAAAAGGTTGACGTTCAGACCACCACAAAGACCACGGTCGGTTGACACAACAATGTAACCAACACGCTTGGCTTCTCGCACTTCCAAATAAGGATGCTTATATTCGAGAGAACCTTGCGCCACGTGACCGATCACCTTACGCATATTTTCTGCATATGGACGACTTGATGCCATGCGATCTTGTGCTTTACGCATTTTACTCGCGGCAACCATCTCCATTGCAGACGTGATCTTCTGAGTGTTTTGAACACTCGCGATCTTGGTTTTAATCTCTTTAGCGTTGGCCATCTTTACTCTCCAATTCTGGACCTGAGGTGCCTAAGGCACCTCTAATTTTTACCAGGTTTGGGTTTCTACGAACTTGTCCAAGCTAGCCTTCAACTCACCTTCGATGTCGGCATTATAGTTGCCAGTCTCGTTGATGGTCTTCATTAGGTCAGCATGTTCACTGTTCATGAAAGAGAGCAGAGACGCTTCGAAATCACCGATCTTGTTCAGCTCAACACTCTTCAAGTAACCTTTCTCAGCTGCGAAAATAGACACAGACTGATCAGCGATACTCATTGGAGCATATTGCTTTTGCTTCATAAGTTCGGTAACACGCTCACCATGCTCAAGTTGAGCACGAGTTGCATCATCTAAGTCAGATGCAAACTGTGAGAACGCTGCAAGCTCTCGATACTGTGCAAGAGCGGTACGAATACCACCAGACAGTTTCTTGATGATCTTAGTCTGAGCCGCACCACCAACACGAGAAACCGAAATACCTGGGTTAACAGCAGGACGTAGTCCAGAGTTAAATAGGTCAGTTTCAAGGAAGATCTGACCATCAGTAATCGAAATTACGTTAGTCGGTACGAATGCAGATACGTCACCAGCTTGAGTTTCAATAATTGGTAGAGC
This sequence comes from Shewanella sp. 10N.286.45.A1, assembly GCF_041470405.1. NCBI lineage: Bacteria > Pseudomonadati > Pseudomonadota > Gammaproteobacteria > Alteromonadales > Shewanellaceae > Shewanella > Shewanella sp. 10N.286.45.A1. Next base: position 50,607 of record NZ_JBFRMK010000075.1, on the reverse strand, counting down.
AGTCAAAGAACCAGTTTGGCCTTTAACTTCACCTTTAGTGAACTTCTCAACATACTCAGCGTTAACACGTGAAGAACGTTCTAACAGACGAGAGTGAAGATAGAATACATCACCTGGGTATGCTTCACGTCCTGGTGGACGTTTTAGCAATAATGAAATCTGACGGTAAGCAACTGCTTGCTTAGACAGATCATCATATACGATCAGTGAGTCTTCACCGCGGTCGCGGAAATATTCACCCATTGTACAACCAGAGTATGGAGCCAAGTATTGTAGTGCAGCAGCTTCAGAAGCTGTAGCAACAACAACAATGGTGTTCGCCAAAGCGCCGTGCTCTTCAAGCTTGCGTACTACGTTAGCAATTGTAGAAGCCTTTTGGCCTACAGCTACGTATACACATTTAATGCCTGAATCTTTTTGGTTGATAATTGCATCGATCGCAAGAGCGGTTTTACCGATCTGACGGTCACCAATGATCAATTCACGCTGGCCACGACCGATTGGGATCATGGAGTCAACAGCTTTATAACCAGTTTGTACTGGTTGGTCTACTGACTTACGCTCAATTACACCTGGTGCAATTACTTCAACAGGAGAGAAACCATCGCTATCGATAGGTCCTTTACCGTCAATTGGTTCACCTAGAGTGTTGACTACACGGCCTAAAAGACCACGGCCAACAGGTACTTCCAAAATACGGCCTGTTGTTTTAACTTTGTCGCCTTCAGCCAAAGTGGCATAAGGGCCCATTACTACGGCACCGACAGAATCGCGTTCTAAGTTCAACGCGATTGCAAAACGGTTACCAGGCAGCTCGATCATTTCACCTTGCATCACGTCGGCTAGGCCGTGGATGCGGATGATGCCGTCACTTACTGCAACGATAGTACCTTCGTTGCGAGCTTCACTAACGACTTCGAACTGCTCGATCCGCTGTTTAATCAGATCGCTGATTTCAGTGGAATTCAGTTGCATGCTCAAACTCCCAATTACGACTGCAGCGTATCAGACAGACGCGAAATTTTTCCGCGAACCGAGCCATCTATGACTAGGTCTCCTGCCGTGATAATTACACCAGCAATAAGGCTGGCATCTATGCTGCAATTCAGCTTAACTTTGCGTGCTAGACGTTTCTCTAAAGAAGCGCTCATTTCCTGTTGTTGCTCAGAGGTAAGCTCTGTAGCTGAAACGACAAACGCTTCAACTTCTTTCGCATACTCATGTTTCATCTCTACAAAGAGTTGAGCAACAGCGGGTAGCACTACTAAACGACCGTTTTCAGCCATTACCTTTAACAGGTTTTGAACTTGCTCGTTGACCTGCTCACCACAAACTCCAATAAAGAGTTCAGCAAGCTGGTTACTGGCTAAAGAGCCAGACAGTAGTGGCTGCATAGTTTCGTTTTCACTAACTAGTGCGGCAAAGTTAAGCATTTCTGCCCAACTATCTACTGCTTTTTGTTCAAGAGCAAAATCAAAAGCTGCCTTTGCGTAAGGACGAGCGATGGTGGTTATTTCAGCCATAACTCAAACTCCTTATTTAAAGTTCAGCAACAAGTTTCTCAACTATGTCACTTTGGGCGGCTTCATCAATCGAACGTTCAAGAATTTTTTCTGCGCCAGCGATAGCTAGTGCAGCAACTTGCTTACGCAAGTCTTCTTTTACGCGATTACGTTCAGCTTCAATTTCTGCTTGACCTTGAGCGATAATTTTAGCGCGCTCAGTGTCAGCTTCGGCTTTAGCTTCATCAACGATTTGAGCTTTGCGTTTGTTCGCAGACTCAATAATTTCGTTAGCAGTCGCTTTTGCATCTTTTAGTTGGTCAGTGGCTTTCGCCTGTGCCAACTCAAGGTCTTTCACGGCACGGTCAGCATCGGCTAGACCGTCGGCAATCCTTTTTTGGCGTTCTTCGATGGCATTCATCAAAGGGGGCCAAACAAACTTCATGCAAAACCACACGAAGAGAATAAAGGCAACCGTCTGACCGAGTAGGGTAGCGTTGATATTCACAACAGCCTCCTATTAAGTTTAAAGACAGAAGCGTTTATTAAAGCATTGCACCAAGAGGGTTAGTAAATAGCATGAATAATGCAATACCAACACCGATCATAGTTACGGCGTCCAAAAGACCCGCTACGATGAACATTTTAACTTGTAGCATAGGAGCCATTTCTGGTTGACGCGCAGCGCCTTCCAAGAACTTGCCACCTAGTAGGCCGAAACCGATAGCAGTACCTAACGCACCCATACCAATCAACAGAGCAACAGCAATAGCTGTCATGCCTAATACAGTTTCCATCTCTATCTCCAATATTCTAAATCTTTGTTATTAATGATTTAGTTTAAAAATTTCTACAGCAGTCCTTAATGATCTTCATGCGCCATGCTTAAGTAAACAATGGTCAACATCATGAAGATAAACGCCTGCAAAGTGATAACCAAAATATGGAAAATTAACCAACCTAGTTGTAATGTTACACCTAGAGTAGATAACGCCCAGTTAGCACCGTACATCAACGCAATAAGGATGAAAATCAACTCACCCGCATACAAGTTACCAAACAAACGCAGTGCCAATGAGATTGGCTTAGCGATTAAAGTAACCGTTTCTAGCAGGAAGTTGACGGGTATCATTGCCCAATGGTTAAAAGGCTGCATGGTCAGTTCTTTAACAAAACCTGAAACGCCTTTGACTTTAATGCTGTAATAAATAATCAGCAAGAACACACCAATAGCCATACTAAAGGTAATGTTTAAGTCTGTCGTTGGTACAACTTTCATGTAAGGGATACCAGCAGCAGCTGCCAGTTCAGGGATCCAGTCAACTGGAACCATATCCATGAAGTTCATCATGAATACCCAAACAAAAATCGTTAATGCCAACGGAGCAATAACAGGATTGCGGCCATGGAAGGTCTCCTTAACGCTATTGTCAACGAACTCAACTATCATCTCGACAAAACACTGAAGTTTGCCGGGAACACCGGTAGTTGCTTTCTTGCCAACGCTATGGAATAGCCACAAGAACAAAACACCAAGCCCAACCGAAAAGAACAACGAATCAATGTGCCATGTCCAGAAGCCTTCGCCAACACTTAGGTTGGTAAGGTGGTGCTGGATATAGCCCTGCGGTGTTAACGCTTCACCAGTTGCAGCCATGATTCATCCCACTTAACTTTGCTTGAAATATAAAGGAGCTGTCCAATGCACTACTAACGTTAAGGTGTAACAAACAAAAAGAGGCATAAAGCCGACTTCAATATTGATAAACACTAACGAAAACATTGCTATGGTTAACAGCATCTTTACCGCTTCCCCCCAGTAAAAAGTCTTAACAACTTTAGCTGCGGAGCTTGCTCCCGTATGGGAAAAAGCGAGGGTTGCGAATACAAAATTAGGGAGTACAGCAATAGCGCCACCTGCTAAAGCAGATAGTCCATACTGAGCTCCCCACAGAGCGAAAAAGAAAACTGAAACACTCCCAGCCAGCGCCGCCTGTATCAAAACCAATTTATAGGCTGACCATCGGCCACGTCGTGCTAAAACCTTGCTCAATTTATCTTCTCCGCATTATCACTTCCTGTTTCGATGACCGGACTACATATATCCGTATAAACCCGAGGTACAAAAAGCTTGCGAAAGTATACCGTTTCAGGGTTTCAAAGCAAGTTTAACAGCTAGAAAAAGGAGACTTTTAGCGTGATCTACGCCAAAAGTCTAAAAGTGTAAGATTAACAGATGTCACAAAGTTACATAATATAGTGTTAACTTTGTTTTTTTTAGCGGATTTTGCTGATAATACCCTCTAATTCAGCCAAATTTTGATAGTTAATTACCATTTTCCCCTTACCTTTCTTATTGTGGGTAAGAGAAACTTTAGCACCTAGCCTTTCAATTAATTGACTCTCAAGACGGACTACATCGTGATCTTTAGCTGGTTTTTCGACGATTTCAGTTTGGTTTAAGGTTTTATTAACTAAGCGTTCAGTTTCACGAACTGTTAATTCTTTTGAAACCACTAATCTGGCCAAATTTGTCTGCTCATCGCCCTCAATTGCGAGCAAAGCGCGACCATGTCCCATGTCAATATCGCCATATTCCAACATGCGTTTTACTGGTTCATTAAGTCCATTTAAACGCAGCAGATTGGATACAGTTGCACGAGATTTACCTACCGCATCAGCAATCTGTTGATGAGTCAGCTCAAACTCTTCAATCAAACGATTCAAGGCAATCGCTTCTTCCATTGCATTGAGGTCTTCACGTTGAATATTCTCAATCAACGCAATAGCCACAGCGGCTTCGTCAGGAACTTGTTTTACAATACATGGGATCTTGGTAAGCCCAGCTAATTGAGATGCTCTCCAGCGACGCTCACCCGCTATAATTTCATAACCTTCAGCAGAAACCTTACGTACAACAATTGGCTGAATCACCCCTTGTGCTCGAATAGACTCTGCGAGCTCTTCAAGCGCTTCGGTAGACATATCCTTTCGTGGCTGATACTTACCCGGCTGCAATCTGTCTATATCTAATGTGATCAGATCATCATTTTTTATATCTTGCTCACCTTCAGTGGTCTTAGGCTCTAATCTTTTACTGGCTGCATGGCTAGTACTCAAAAGTGCGTCAAGCCCTTTACCTAAGCCTCTTTTCTTCAACGTCATCTCTATTCCTTAGTCTTGCTCAGCCAGATCTAATTGCTCTGCACGGCGGATAATTTCCCCGGCCAATGCGAGGTAGGCTTTTGCTCCCGCGCTCGATTTGTCGTAATACATCGCTGGCGCTCCAAAACTTGGCGCTTCAGCAAGTCGAACATTCCTTGGGATCACAGTACGGTAAACTTTCTCACCAAAATGTTGCTTCAATTGATCAGACACATCATTAGATAAACGATTACGCGGATCGTACATTGTACGTAAGATCCCTTCGATATGCAGACCCGGATTAACCATAGAGCCTAATTTGCTGATGGTATCCATCAATGCCGTTAAACCTTCTAAGGCATAATATTCACACTGCATCGGCACTAATACTGAATCCGCTGCAGACATGGCATTAACGGTCAACATATTGAGTGATGGTGGGCAATCAATAAAGATGAAATCATAATCATCTTTAATAGGTGCGAGTGCATTACGCAGACGGATCTCTCTGGCGAAAAACTCCATCAACTTAATTTCAGCTGCTGTAACATCGCCGTTACCCGCAATAAGATCGTATTTTCCGTTTGTATCTCGGCAAACAACTTCTTCGAAAGACTTCTCTTCAACCAGCAGTTCATAGGCGGTATTTTCGACTTCATATTTGTCGATACCACTGCCCATAGTCGCATTACCTTGTGGATCGAGATCGATCAACAGCACTCGACGTTTGGTTGCTGCTAATGAAGCTGCAAGATTTACACAAGTCGTTGTTTTTCCGACGCCACCTTTTTGGTTGGCTACGGCAATTACTTTACCCACAATATCACCCTGTAAGTCACTTTTATTATGTTCCGGCCCTCTCTCATTGGCGGTGCTAAAAATGAGGGGGAAATTAGCGCATATACTGTTACCAAATTGCTTGAAGCGCTGAAAGAATGCAACTGTTCAGTACGCTTTATCTGCATTGCGCCAAGTTTTATGGCGCTAATAAACAACTTAATTCAATGCAGCAAGCAGGTATATGACCGGATTGGCCATACACATTTTAATTAATCTTGTTTCACCACACGCAATAAATGGCGTTGCTCATCTAGCTTTGGAACCACAAGCTCTATGGTGTCAGTCACAACAAAACCTTCAGGCATGTTTGCCATCTCATCATCGCTCAACTGGCCTTTTAAGGCATAAAAACAGCCATCAGCCTTTGGCAAATGGTGACACCATTGCAGCATATCTTGAATAGAGGCAAACGCTCGACTCAATACACCATCGAATAACTCTTCAGGTTGATAAGCTTCAACGCGGCTTTCAATCGATGAAATGTTGTTGATCCCAAGTTCAAATTGAACCTGTTTTTGAAAACGGATCCTTTTGCCCAAGCTATCAAGTAGCACAAACTCTTTGTCTGGGTTTAAGATCGCTAATGGGATCCCAGGTAAACCTGGACCGGTACCAACATCAATAAAACGTGAGCCTTTAAGATGTGGCGATACCACTAAGCTGTCCATGATGTGGCGTATTAGCATCTGCTCAGGATCACGCACAGAAGTCAGGTTAAATGCCTTATTCCACTTATTTAGCATGCCAACAAAGTCAACAAGTTGCTTTTTTTGCTGCTCGCTAGCATCTAGGCCAACTTCAGCCATATATTCATTTAACTGGGCAAATAACACTAGTCGTGTCCTCGAAACAAAGTAAATCAAATAATCTTAAGTATTATGAAGCGCCGAAAAGATGAAAGGAAGCCTCAAAGCTTCCCTTTATCGTGCATAACAGCGTTATATTGCGTTATTTAGGCGCTTTTTCTCAATAAACCGCGTTTTTTCAAATGAACCAGCAAAATAGAGATTGCCGCAGGTGTCATACCTGAGATACGGGAAGCTTGGCCAACCGTTTCAGGCTTGTGCTCATTCATCTTCGCTATCACTTCATTCGACAGTCCTGGAACCTCTTGATAATCAAGATCCAAAGGTAAACCAGTTGTCTCATGACGAATCGCTTTATCGATCTCATCTTGTTGACGTTGGATATAACCAGAATATTTCACCTGGATCTGCACTTGCTCGGCAGCACGTTGATCCTCAATACCTGGGCCAAAACCATCAATAGACATCAATGTTGGGTAATCCATTTCTGGACGACGCAGAAGATCCTCAAAAGTTGCTTCACGTGCAATCGGTGTCTTCAAATGTGGGTTTAACACATCAACAAGCGGTGATTTAGGGTGGATCCACTGACTGCGTAAACGCTGCAATTCAGTTTCGATCGACTCCATTTTATCGCTAAACTTAGCCCAACGTTCATCGTCAACTAAGCCTAGCTCGCGACCTTTTTCAGTAAGACGTAGATCAGCATTATCTTCACGAAGCAGTAAGCGGTATTCAGCACGACTGGTGAACATTCGGTACGGTTCTTTAGTCCCTAAGGTCGACAAATCATCAACTAAAACACCAAGGTAAGCTTGATCACGGCGTGGGCACCAAGTCTCTTTTCCTTGCACTTGCAATGACGCGTTCATGCCCGCTAACAAGCCTTGAGCACCAGCTTCTTCATAGCCCGTAGTGCCATTGATCTGTCCAGCAAAGAACAAACCATTGATGGTTTTGGTTTCGAGAGAGTTTTTCAGATCGCGTGGATCAAAATAATCATACTCAATCGCGTAACCCGGACGCATTATCTCAGCATTTTCCATGCCTTTGATCGAACGAACTAAATTCAATTGCACATCGAAAGGCAAACTGGTTGAAATACCATTTGGATAGATCTCTGTAGTATTTAAGCCTTCTGGCTCAATAAAGATCTGATGCGAATCCTTGTCTGCAAAACGGTTAATCTTATCTTCGATAGAAGGGCAGTAGCGTGGGCCAATGCCTTCGATTACACCAGAGTACATCGGGCTACGATCGAGTCCTGCACGAATAATATCGTGAGTACGTTCGTTGGTATGGGTGATATGACACGAAACCTGATCAGGATGTTGGCTAACATCGCCAATAAACGACATAACGGGAAGGGGATCGTCACCTTTTTGCTCTGTCATTTTAGAAAAATCAATGGTATTGGCATCAATGCGAGGTGGTGTACCGGTTTTTAGTCGACCAACACGGATCGGTAATTCTCGTAAACGATGGGCGAGGGCAATAGCTGGCGGATCACCTGCTCTACCGCCGCTGTAATTTTCTAAGCCAATATGGATCTTGCCGCTTAAGAATGTACCAGTAGTTAGCACAACTGCAGGAGCTTCGAACGCTAGACCCATTTGAGTCACTACGCCAACTACCGTTTCGTTTTCAACAACAAGATCGTCTACCGCTTGCTGAAAAATACGTAAGTTCGGTTGGTGCTGTAAAATCTCTTGGATCTTGTGTCGGTACAGTGCTCTATCTGCTTGAGCACGAGTAGCACGAACCGCAGGGCCTTTGCTTGAATTCAATGTTCTAAACTGAATGCCTGCGTAGTCGGTGGCAATTGCCATTGCTCCGCCTAAGGCGTCAATTTCTTTAACCAGGTGTCCTTTGCCTATGCCGCCGATAGCTGGATTACAGGACATCTGTCCTAAAGTATCTATGTTATGGGTTAGCAAAAGTGTTTTGGAGCCCATTCTGGCAGAAGCTAACGCCGCTTCTGTTCCAGCATGACCACCACCAACAACGATTACATCAAACCGTTCATGAAAATGCATTCGACAGCCTTCGATTGGTAAAAGGATAAAAAACCTGTTTCTGAGCCGGTTATTTTAGCATTTGCTTTGCCGAAGGTGAACGATCTATTTTGCCTGTTTTGATCAAACCGATCTGCTTAATAGATCTTAAGATCTTTAAATAGATCTCTTATTATGTTTACTATTAGGATCGCCTTTTTCGGTGGATAACCGTATTTCCTTATTAAAATCAAGAGCTAATGCGTGATCAAACCTGTGTTCTGATCGCGATCTAACTGGCGTAAGCTTGGGGATAGATCGCCTAGTTATCCACAAGGTGGATCATTGAGCAGATCGGGTGTGAATTAATACAGGGTTTGATCAGATCAAAATAATAGCTTATCCACATATTTGTTCTTTTAAACTCTAATATGTGGATAAGTTAGATCTAAACTGTGAGTGTTTCGAAAGTTAATAGATAAAAGCGATCAATAAAAGGATCTTAAAGTTGATCTTGCCAGCTGCTTAACCAAGCTAGAGCTGGTTCCTCTGGAATTGGATCGTATTGCACATCGATCTGGATCTTATCCACAAAAACTTGTGCACCGCATAAGGTCAGTGCGTCCACCAGTTTTTCTGGCCCCTGACAAAAAGTGTCGTAGCTGGAGTCACCAATTGCGCACAATGTAAATTTGGTTGCTGCCAGATCGGGATTTTTAGCTAAGATCTCGTCCAAAAAAGGCACGATATTGTCAGGAAGATCACCAGCACCATGAGTAGAAGACGCGATCAACCACAGCGAATTGGGGTCAAGATCATCAAGATTTGGAGCCAAATGTATACGAGTTTCATGGCCTAGATCGAGCAATTGGTCTGATAATTCATCGGCCACGTACTCAGCACTGCCCAACGTTGTGCCCACTAAAAGTTCTATTTTTGCCATGTTACTTCCTAAATTAAGCTGACTTTAACAACATTTATGCAGTGCATAATAGGTGAAAAGTGGTCTTCAAGCTAAGTGATATTAACCATTTAATGTGTAAATTTGAGCTGGATTACAACTATTGTCTGGTCAAGGTATCTGGGTTTCAGTTATCGATCTTCAACTCAATGACAGCTTGCGTTCTAGTTCATTACTGATAGCTTATGGTGTCATAACAAAAATATAACAATTGAAGGCTTTATAGTTAAGTCTATCAATAATAAAGAGTATTAATATGACGTTAGCTTCTGTAACAGGTCAGTTTGCCGACATGGCTTGGGGACCACACATGCTGGTGCTACTGGTCGGTGGTGGTCTTTTCTTTCTTATCTATTCACGTTTTGTCCCCTTCAGATATATAGGGCATGCCATTGCTATTTTGCGTGGAAAGCACCCCGATAAAGGTGCTCAGGGGCAAATTAGCCATGCTGGTGCGCTCTCTAGTGCTATGGCTGGAACGGTCGGAATGGGCAATATTGGTAGTGTGGCTGTAGCAATTATGGTCGGTGGTCCAGGAGCTATTTTTTGGATGTGGATCAGTGCGATAGTCGGGATGGCAACTAAGTTTTTCACCTGCACCTTAGCCATTATGTACCGTGGTAAAGATGAAAATGGTCAACTGCAAGGTGGACCCATGTACATCATTACCGAGGGATTAGGCCCTAAGTGGCGCTTTCTTGCGGTGTTCTTTTGTCTGGTGGGGTTAGTGGGTAACTTCCCACTATTTAATACTAATCAATTAGTACAGATCTTAAGAGAATGGCTAGTGATCAAACCCGGCTTTTATAGTGCAGATCAAAATACATTTTGGCTCGATTTTAGTATGGGGATCGTCGTTATGCTGCTGGTAGGCAGCGTGATTTTAGGCGGAATAAAGCGTATAGCCAGTGTTGCGCAAAGTGTGGTGCCAACAATGATCTTTATTTATATGGGCTGCGCGCTATACGTGATTGGTAGTCATATTAGTGAGATCCCAGGGTATTTCAGCTTGATTGTTACTGAAGCTTTCTCGCTTGATTCTGTCGGCGGGGGGATCTTAGGTACCATGTTAATCGGTATTCGCCGTGCTGCATTTTCTAATGAAGCGGGGATCGGAACTGAGGTGATGGCACACGGCAGTGCTAAAACCAATGAGCCAGTAAAAGAGGGGCTGGTTGCCATGTTAGGCCCTGCAATTGACACCTTGTTAGTTTGTACTGCAACCGCAATGATTATTTTAATTTCAGGAGTGTGGCAAGGCAGTGAAGCTGCAGGAGTTAATTTGTCGGCACAAGCTTTTGAGTTAACCATGCCTGGCGTGGGTCCATATCTACTTATCTTGTGTGTTTTCTTCTTTAGTATTAGCACTATATTCACTCAAGCATTTTATGGCGGTCAGTGTTTTAGTTTTCTATTTGGCACCAAAAGGCTACGTAAATATCAGTATGTATACCTGCTGACTATACTCTTTGCTGCTACGGCTACTTTAGATGAGATCATTAACCTTATCGACGGAGCATACGCATTAATGGCGATCCCGACCATGATATCTGCCTTGTTATTGGCGCCAAAAGTTAAGGCGGCAGCCGATGACTATTTTGACCGATTAAAGCAAAAGCAGCATACGGATATGACAGTGCTTGGGAATATATCTGAAAAAGAAGGCGGTTAACTCGCTTGTCGTTTTAAGCAAAAAGGTTCTGCCATAAGCAGAGCCTTTTAGTCGTTAATTTGTAGTTCTTAAATGAGTGACTGACTTCGTTATCTGTCGGTAAACTATGCTACTGCTTGTACTTGCGAGGCCAATAACCAGATGGCCAAAGCAATAAATATCAGGCCCATAAACTTGTTTTGGTAGGTACGGAATTTTTCATTCTTAAGCAGTGGTTTACCTAAGCTACCAACCAAAGCGACTAATAACAGGTTAAAGCTCAAACCCATCACATTAAGCAGCAAGCCAAGTGCTAACATCTGCTCGCCCGAACTTGCAGTTAATTGAGTCGATACGAACTGCGGTAAAAACAGTACAAAAAAGATCAGTGCCTTAGGGTTGAGTAAATTACTCATTACCGCGCGGCGATATAGCTGTTTTGCGAGATTATTTTGCTGTTCTATTTCCGGTGCGTCGGCGGCAGAGCTGCGCATGCAGTCCCAACCCATCTTAAGTAGGTACGCGCCGCCTAAAATTCGCAATAACTCTAATGCCAATGGATTCATCGCCACTAAAGCGGATACGCCCATAGCTGCAAGTACCGTTAAAATGAGCCCTGAAGTGGCATTGCCAAAGCTGGCATAAACTCCCACTTTTTTGCCGTAACTCAAGCTAGAACTGGCAATAAGTAGCATGTCAGGCCCTGGGATTAGCAGTAGGGCAACCACAGTCGTTAGGTATAAAGGAAGTAAAGCCAGATCGATCATCAGTAATGCACTATATAAAAGGAAAGAAGTAAACAAGGCGCGGATTCTACAGTTATCCAACATGAATGAAAGTCATGTTGCGTTTAAATGAGAGGTTAAGTTGGCAGGGTTTGTTTACGGCGCTGACTTTAGCTGTTGAAGACAATAGCGCTACGTTTCTAATCAGCTTTGAAATTATGTTCAGCCTAGGTCATATTGGTATTGGCTTATTAATAAAAGTGGCATTGCTGTTATGCAGATAAAAAACAAACAAGCACTGATAGAGTTAATTGTATGACCAGTCCTTACTCTGCCAAAGAGTGGTTGCAACTTAACCTACAGCAGCAAGGCTTACTTCAACCAGTTCGAGCAGTGGCTAATGCCATTTCGCAGTTGAGCTATGTACAAATTGACTCAATAAATGTGGTTGAGCGATCCCACCACCACGTGCTTTTTAACCGCTTAGCTGAATATCAGCCGTCACAGCTTGATCAGTCTATGGCTAACAAAGAGATCTTTGAGTATTGGTCTCATGCCGCCGCTTATTTACCGATCCAAGACTATCGTTTTAGCTTGTTTAATAAAGCCCGCATTAAACAGGGCGGTAAACATTGGTTTGAACCTGAACATAAAATTATCCGCGAAGTAAAAGCTAGAATCGCTGCTGAAGGTCCACTAAAAGCCAGTGATTTTAGTCATGATACTAAGGCTCATAAAAGTGGGTGGTGGGATTGGAAACCGGCTAAACGTGCACTGGAGCAGCTATTTATGCAAGGTGAACTAATGGTGCTGCAGCGGGAAAAGTTTCAAAAAGTATACGACTTAACCGAGCAGGTTTTACCAGCTCACATTAATAGCCAAGCGCCAACCGAGAGTGAGTTTGCACGTTATCTTATTAAGCGCTATATCCAAGCACATGGCTTTGGCAGTCAGCAACAGATACTTTATCTGCGTAAAAATATTAAGCCAGTGTTAGTCAAAACGCTTAATGAGATGTGCCTTGCCGGTGAATTAGCGCAATTTACCCAAGCGCAAGTACGCTACTTTTATCAACCGGGTCAGCAGTTGCTTAGTGTCATCCCAAAACGAGTTTGGTTACTTAACCCTTTTGATAACCTCGTGATCCAAAGACAGCGATTAAAGCAGCTTTTTGGCTTTGATTACCAAATAGAAGTCTATGTTCCTGCAGCTAAACGCCAACACGGTTATTACTCATTACCTATTTTGTGGGCTGACAAATTTGTTGGCCGAGTCGATGTTAAAGCTGAACGTAAAAGCGGAGTCTTATTGCTGCAAAACTTAGTGATAGAAGAGGGGGCTTTTACTCAAAATTGCAGTTCGGAGTTTGACGAGTTCATTTATCAATTGAAGTTAGCTGTGAATCAATATTCCGCTTTCAATGGCTGCCAAACATGGCAGCTGATTAAGTCAAACCATCGCGCGGTAGAGACTGAGTTATCGCTTTAAGCCAATGGCTTCGTTTAAAGCAGGGCGATCTGTATTGAGTTTCCATCATTGTTTTACTGTTTATTTTAGGCCTATCTGTTACTAGCAGCATTTACTTGGGGCTTTGTTGTCCTCTTTTGCTACTCTATGAGGCAATATTACCTTTTAGCTTGAATGCAATATGAAATTAGATGAGATAATTACCACTCTGAGTGGTGGCGACTTAACAGAACTCCCCATTGGTGCTCTACAGGCGGCTAGGCTGCAGTGGACTGAGCTACTGCCGGTTATCGATCAATTGATGCAACGATTTATTGTTGAAGAGACATTGTCTGATACCGAGTCCAACCTGCTATTTTTCGGTATCTGCCTTATTATCGATCGTAAGCAGTACAGCAGTTTTGATAGTTTGATTAATCTCACCAATAAAGATGACTGTAATAGTGCGTTAGAGGTGCTACTTGGTGATTTTATCGCTTCAGATCTTTCTACCGCCTACTATATTTTGGCGCAAGGACAACCTGAAAAGCTGTGCTTTTTAGTTACCTCTGACCAAGCAGGCGAGATCGTTAAAATGGCAGCCCTAAGTGCGCTTTTTACTCAACTGCATACAGGCCAAATTGATAGAGAAACACTTAACCAAAGTGTGCCGAGCTTTATTGATAGTCTACTCAAAAATAATCATTCAATTGCGCTTTTTGAATTGATTAATCTGTTAATTTCTAATGATTTTAATCAATATCATAACCAGTTTGTTGGTTATGTAGAGAGCAAACAAATTGATGAAGGCCCAGCAGAGAATCAATGCATCATTGATTGGGATAATCAGTCTATCGGTTATTCAGAATGGGAAAGTGGCTTAATAAGTGGTGATTATGATGTTATTGACTCACTAAGTCAGTGGGCTGGATTCAACTCAGAATCTGATATGAATGATGAGGAGCTCATGGCAGTTTTCGATGACTTGATGAGCTCGCCAAGAGAATTTGACGATAGCTACTTTGAAAGCCTCGATGCTAAGCAGCCTTTTATCGCCGATATTCAAGCAGGTCGCAATGATCCTTGCCCCTGCGGCAGCGGCAAAAAATACAAGAAGTGTTGCTTGAATTAATTTTTAAATACTTCCTGTCTGTGATGTATTAAAAACTCTTCTTTTGGAGCGAACTTTGTAGGTAAGGTTATAGCCTTACCTTCAAACTCTTCGAAACATAATGTTGTAAATGGTTGGTTTTTATTTAAAAGTTCGCTCGATAAAATAACTTCTAAGTGAGAATTCAGAGTTATAAGCCCTTGATCGAAAGCCTTATCATGAATACTGGATAAACATAGTCCGTTGCAAGGGTTTAATCTTTCGCTAGGTTTTTTACTCCAAGGAATTATATGACTCGCTACCAGTAGTTTGGAGTTATCAAGTCCTGTTATGCAGCACTTTCCATTATATGAACTAAGTATTATTTTTCTAAATTGATCTTGGCCTATACGGGATTTTATTTGTGCTGTTCGCTCCAGCCCAATATAGCTACTCTCATCGATGACTTCATTTTCGTTGTTATTAACGAGGTTTAAGTACGCTTCAGAGCTTTTTATGTAAAAAAGCTCCCAATTTTCCGACATTTCTAGCCACATCTCTCTATCAGCTTTTGAAGCTCCCTTTAAGCCACTTCTTCCAGACTCAGTAATTATAGGATCACAGCTGGCAATGTTAGCCATTTTCATAGATAGAGAAGATGGGGTTCGATGTAATTGTTCCGCTATTCTAGCTATTTCTGGATTGCGGTGGCTAATTTTCCCAAACGGTGTTTGGTTATATAAATAGAAAGCAATCAATAAATCATCACGATTCCATTTTCGACGTTCAGTCATCTATATGCCTAAGTAGTTATTATTCTTTGAACTTATAATATTTACTCGTTTGTATACAAGCTATATATAGTCACGTTAGTAAAGCAGTTTTTCTCTTTATAACGAACCCTGCAGATTAGTTTTGCTAGCCTTAGCTAAGCTACCTTGCTCTACTTGTTGTGAATCATAAGCTATTACCACTTTGGAGATGATATCTAAACTGGTAAGTTAAAATGTTATGCTCCTATAGCTGCCATTTACTCATTAAGCTGAGATTATGTCTTCGTATACAACATCTAAAGTGGCCGACAAGCTAACACTCCCCATAGACGCCCTTTATCAAGAGTTTAAATCTTCTATTAAAGACAATCACTTAGTGGTTGAGTCTGATACAGGCTCGGGCAAATCGACTCGTTTACCTCTGTGGTGTACTGAAGCTGATGAGCAAGGGAATAAGAAGAGGGTGTTGGTGGTTGAGCCACGGCGAGTTGCGTGTTTGGCACTGGCTTCTTTTGTGGGCGAATCTGCTAAGCAAGATACTGACTATAATCATTTAAATGTTGGCCATGCTATTCGCTTTGATTCTAATGTTGATGAAAACACTGATATTGCCTTTGTAACCCCAGGTATTGGGCTGCGTTGGCTTTCGATGTCGCAAGACGGGCAAGATGAAAAGGCGGGTTTGTTTTGATACGGTGATTATCGATGAGTTCAAGAACGTCACTGGGATATTGGCCTGATTCTATCGCTAAGAGCGCAAAGGGGTTACTCGCTGAAGAATAGCGATTTCGCGTGGAATAGCCTGATAATGTTTGGGGGGGCAATACAACTAGCAGAATATTCAGCTAGTGTTAGTAGCCCCACATCTAGGTAAGCATAAAATAGTAGATAATGGAGAGTTAATAATGAAATTAGATGAAATAATTAACACTTTGAGCCACAGTGATCCCACCGAGCTGCCAGTTGACGCTTTGTTCGCGGCGAGGGAGCGGTGGGCAGAGTTTTTGCCGGTGATTGAAGGCTTAATACAGCGCTTTATTGCTACTGAAGATTTGAGTGAAGCTGAAGAAAATGTAGTCTTTTTCGGTGTTAATCTCATTGCAGATCGTAAGCAGCATAGTTGTTTTGATATGTTAGTTCATCTTACTGACAGACAGGATGTGGGGTTTCCGTTAGATGAGCTCCTGGGGGATTATATTTCATGGGGCTTACCCACTGCTTACTATATTTTAGCGCAAGGAAGGCATGAGCAACTGTGCTATTTAATTAACTCGGAACACGCAGGGGAGATTATTAAAATGTCTGTAATGTCGACTTTATTTAGTCAGCTTTATACCGAGCAGATTGATAGAGACACATTGGACACGCATATTCAGACGTTTATTAATAGTTTGGTTGCTAACGAGCAATTTATGGCACTGACTGCTTTAGCTAATCAGTTAATTAGTTTCCAGTTTAATCATTATCATCAACAGTTTATAGAACTAGTGAATAGTAAGGTTATTGATGAGGGGCCTATCGAAAATAAGTGTATTATCGACTGGGACAATGGCTGTATCGGCGACTCTGAGTGGGATTGCGGTTTAGTTAGTGATAGCTATGACGCTATTGAAAGGTTAGGTGAGTGGGCAGGGGGGGACGGTGAAGATGAGTTAAGTGATGAAGAGCTTATGGAGATTTTCGGTGATCTAAACAATCCCCTCAATGGGCTTGATAGTATGGGGAGTGACTTCTTTGTAAAAAATTACTCTTTCTCGTTACCGTATATTGCAGAGACTAAGGTTGGCCGCAACGAACCATGCCCATGTGGTAGTGGTAAAAAGTATAAAAAGTGCTGCATGAATTAGCCTTAAAAATGACAGCTAAGACTCTATATTTTGAACTGCTTTATTGTCTAAGTAATACCGGTTGCATTTAATATCTGACCAGTTCAGAGCCTGTCAGGCTTTTCACTTCAAGGCGCATTTCTGCGTTAATGCGCTTAAAGTTGAACGGGTATATAGCCTCTAAATCGAGCAGTTTCAAGTATAAGGGTATTAAGTTGTGGCTAAAATATTGGTCATGGCTTTCATTTTAACGAATCTTTATTCTTTTTCTTAATGCTGCTGTAAATGTCTTCCATAGCGCCAACAAACGAGCTTGAGCGAGGCCAAAACTGAGGGTGATCTCCCTGTTTTTTGATTAACGCCGCCTGTATTTCGCTGGGCTCTGGTGTTAACGAGGGTAGGTCCCATTCTGTCATGCTCCAATATCTGTTTGAGCGATTCTGTTGTGTCGCGACGCTCTCGCGATTACCGTTGTTTATCTTAAAGGCATGGTATTTATGTGGTTGTTGCTCTACTTCGATCTGCTCTGGTGCGCTAATGTGATCTGAAAAAACTTGGCCGAGTTCGGTTTTTTTTAGTGCACTATGAAGTTGTGTGGCCGCAAGCCCTCGAAATTGAAATAGTAACATAGGGTTACTGTCGAGTGATGCCGCGATTCGATAGTAAACACCTGCAATGTGTTTACACGGGTTGGCATCATCAGGGCAGTCGCAACTGGCTTTTATGTCTGTATATGTTTTTGGTAAAAAGTGCGTCGTTTCAAATGCATCTTCTATATTGGTTGGCATCTCATTAAGCATGAGTTTAGCAAGCCATCCAGGGTTGCTGCACAGGTTGGTAATGATATGCTGCCATTGGGTTGCCGCTATCAGGCCAAAGGTGAGCGATACTTTATATCTTGGTTCTTTAGTAACGCCGAAATAAGGGTTGATATTGCCACGTATGGTGGCGGTTACCTTATTGGCGACAATATCAAATTTTAGCACTCTATTGTCTGTACGATAAGCACGACCACGCTGCAGGCGAGCGGGGTCAATAAAACCTTCTAATGAGTCTATAAAAGCGCTGCCCCACCAAGTTTTTTGTGTGTTCATGTGTTATCCCTGCTGACTGAGTTGAATTAGGTTAATGAAAGAGTTGGAATCGAGCGTTGATAGCCATGACTCATCACTACCTACAATAGAATCGGCCACCTGTTGTTTGTCTTCTAACATTTTATCTATTTTTTCTTCAATGGTGCCGAGAGTAATAAATTTATGTGCAAATACGGTCTTTTTCTGGCCTATACGGTAAGCTCGGTCGGTTGCTTGATTTTCAACAGCAGGGTTCCACCAGCGGTCAAAGTGAATTACATGGTTGGCTTTGGTTAGGGTGATACCGACCCCACCCGCTTTGAGAGACAGAATAAAAATACTTGGAGGATTTTGCTCACTTTGGAACTCTTCTATCATCTGTTCGCGTTTTTTACGCGAGGTTCCGCCATGCAAGTAATAAGTTTGTATGCCGAGTTGGTTTTTTAGTAGCGTCTCAAGTTTGCTACACACCTCAGTAAACTGGCTAAAAATAAGAATACTTTCGTTATTCTGTATAGCTTCTTTAGCTGTTTCGACTAAGCGTTGCAGCTTGATTGAACGTTCGATGCTAAATTCACTGCCGTCTTGCAGTACTTGAGCTGGGTGATTACAGCACTGTTTTAGGCGCAGTAGTGCCGACAGCATAATGACTTTTTGTTGTGACGGATCATCATCAGATTGTTCCATTTGTGTGGTTATTTCATCGACAATGGATTGATAGATACTGGCTTGCTCTATATTGAGCTCGCAAAAGACTTTTTGCTCTATCTTTTCCGGCAGATCATTAATAATATTTTTATCTGTTTTTAAGCGGCGTAATATAAATGGCTCTACGATTTTTTTTAAGATATTACTCTGAGTGAGGTTTCTATCTCGTTGTACTGGCAGCTCGAAGTTTTTACGAAACCCTGCCTGAGTGCCGAGTAGTCCAGGGTTCAAAAAGTTAAAGATTGACCACAGATCCATTAACCTGTTTTCGATTGGGGTGCCGGTTAATGCAATGCGGGAGTCGGCCTGCAAGCTATAGAGAACCTTGGTCTGACTGGAGCTGGGGTTTTTAATATTTTGCGCTTCATCAATGATTAGGCGTGACCAGTGAATATTTTTAAAGAGGGCTTTGTCTTTGCGAACAAGCCCGTAAGAGGTGATCACTAAGTCATGCTGGCTGACTAGTTGGCTAATGTCTTTTTGTTGGCGTTTACTGCCGTGGTGGATCACGGCGTTAATACTGGGGGCGAAGCGGGATATCTCTTTTAGCCAGTTACCAACCACAGACGTTGGCGCGATAAGCAGTGCGGCTTTATCTCTGGGTTTTGCCAGCATGAGTGCAATTATTTGCATGGTTTTACCTAAGCCCATGTCATCAGCTAAGCAAGGATTCATTCCTAGACTTTCTAGGTACGCAAGCCAAGATGCACCCCTATTTTGATAGGGTCTGAGCGTGGCCTGTAGTTGCTCTGGTTGCGCGATTAAACTGAATTCATCTTTATTATTTAAGCCGTTTAACATTGCACGGGTAGTGTCATCGAGTTCGACATGATACAAGGTTTCGTCTGCTGCCAGTGTCAGTAGATCTTGAACGCTACCGCTGGTCATATCCATATCTTGCTTTGAAGTTTCGATCAGCTTTTGCATTTTTTGCATTTCAGCTTTGTCTATTTCAATCCAAGCGCCTCTGAAATAGACTAAGTCTGATTTACTGTCTAGCAGTTGTTGCCATTGGGCTGCGCTGAGTTGGTGCTCACCCATAGCATATTGATAGTCGAATTGAATGAGGTGACTTGTGGTCATATAGCTGGTTGGAGACTCGCTTTGGCTTGAAGTGCTTTTGTGGGCTCTTAATTTCACCTTAGCTTTTAGGCGGCCACTTGCTGTCCACCAAGCTGGAACTATGATGCGATAGCCACAAGCTTGGAGCGTCCAGGCATCTTCTTTCAAAAACTGAAAGGCTTGCTCGTGGCTGATTTTTAACCTGCAGAGCTGCATTTTATGCTCAAATACTTGTTCTAATAACGGGTAAATTCGGCTTGCATAACCGAGTTGCAGCAGTAAAACTCTATCAATTGAAGTGCCCAGCATTTCAGTGAATAAATTGCTTTTGGCCGATTTTTCTTGCCAGTACTGGGCAAGGTTAATCATAAATGATGGGTCTGTTTTCGCCTGTAATAACAACTCTAATTCCCAGTTATCTTCGTGCTGGCCACTGGCTTCGTGTAGTTTAAAGCAGAGTTGAAATTCGGCACCAAATTGATCGTACTGCAAGTTGTTGTGCCACAGTTTCCAGTCTTTATATGTTTGCTCATCAATGGGGTTATTTTGCTGAGTGAGTAGCGATTCAATAAAGGTGTGTTCAACTGACTTTAATTGCTTTTTAGGTAGCTTAGTTGCGTCTATTAAACTGTTGAGCATGACATCTGAAAAGTGCTCGAGGGCAGACTGCGCATCAAAGTGACTAAAGTCTCCCAAACAGGCTGAAAGCGGCATTTTATCAGCAATCATAGTTAAACGTTTGCCATACTCGGCAGAAAGTAGAAGCCACTTTGGGTAGTAGCGGCGACTATCTGGTGTAACAAGCGCAGGAATATATTGGTCTTGGTTAATAATATGGCTGAGTTCATAGGCCATTTTAATCCAAAACTTAGTGTCATCAGCTAGGAGAGTTTCTTCGTCTAAATGGTAGCTTTGAAAATTTAGCTGTTTTAAAAAACTAATGGGGTTTTCGATTAACACTGCATCGAGCGTAAAGGGTTGGTAGTTCACCCCTAGGTTATCTTCAATATTGTTCAGATTGGCGATGAGTGGCGAAGTGGTTGGTTCTCCGCCTGCGTTACAGGGTAAGGTAACCTCAATGCTTTCAAAGCAAGGATCCATCTTTAGTTGGCTGTGAACAAAGTTTATAAATTGGCTAGAACTTGGCTGGTAAGGGTAAAGCTCAGAGTATGGCTGTTTATTTTGATGCTCTAGCCATAAATAAAGCTGACCAGTGTTATCAAAACCAGAGAGAGTCGGCAGCCAAAAAACATGGATCAATTGCATAGTGAGGATCGTGATAAAGTAAAAGCATAATTTTGCGGTTTGGAAACACAAATTTCAAATTGTTTTAATTTTTATTAGCTATTCGCACTTTTTACTACAGTGTGACAAACATGATAAGCCTATATTATGCCCGCGAACAAAATATCTACGCCTATAGAACTCAGTAAGCTTCCTATCGACGCCCTTTACCAAGAGTTTAAATCTTCTATTAAAGACAATCACTTAGTGGTTGAGTCTGATACAGGCTCGGGCAAGTCGACTCGTTTACCTCTGTGGTGTACTGAAGCTGATGAGCAAGGGAATAAGAAGAGGGTGTTGGTGGTTGAGCCACGGCGAGTGGCGTGTTTGGCGCTGGCAGCTTTTGTGGGCGAGTCAGCTAAGCAAGATACTGATTATAATCATTTAAATGTTAGTCATGCTATTCGCTTTGATTCTACTGTTGATGAAAATACTGATATTGCCTTTGTAACCCCTGGTATTGCGCTGCGTTGGCTTTCGATGGCGCAAGATGGACAAGATGAAAGGGCGGGCTTAGGGTGTTTTGATACGGTGATTATTGATGAGTTTCATGAGCGTCGTTGGGATACCGATCTGCTATTAGCGCTACTTAAACAGCGTGCTCAACATCGTTTGATTTTGACATCGGCAACCATTGACGGTGCAAGACTTAATGACTATTTATCTGATTCTATTGGAGTTAATTCAAAGCGGTTGTTGGCAAAAGGTAATATGTTTCACGTGGAACTAACGTACCAGTCAAGCGATAGTCAGCAGTTAGCGGATATCAGCGGTATCGAGCAAAAAGTAAAAGCGGCCGTTGGCTCGTTACTCAGTCAAACAGCTGGTGATATTTTAGTGTTTCTTCCGGGGAAGCGTGAAATTCTGCAGTGTTTACAGGCTTGTCAGTCGTTATCTTCTTTATCTAACGAAAACAGGGCTGACATTGATCTAGTGGCATTGCATGGCGGCATTTCGGCGACAGAACAACAAGCATTACTGGCAAGCTCCAACAAGCAGCGAGTTATTTTTGCTACCAATATTGCGGAAACCTCGTTAACGATCCCAGGCGTTACGGCGGTGATTGATTCTGGGCTTGAGCGCCGTACTCACCAGCGTAATGGTCGTACTGTGTTGTCGCTGGCACGAATATCAAGGGCCAGCAGCGAGCAACGCAAAGGCCGTGCGGGTCGTACGCAAGTGGGTTTATGTGTGCGCTTGTGGGGCGAACATGCACCTATGGAGGCGATGACTCCGCCAGAACTGCAGCGTGAAGAACTGGTGGAGCCTATGCTGGCAGCAGCTTGCAGCGGTGTAAAGCTAGCTGATTTAGTCTTTGTTGATGCTATCGGCATTAAGCCGCTGGCTATTGCCCATGAGCGTTTGTTAGCTATGGGAGCGATTGATGAGCAAGGGAATGTCACAACTCATGGTAGAAAGCTGTTTCCATTACCGATAGATACTCAGTTTGCCCATTTGATTAGTGCGATGCCCGATATTGAGTGTACAGAGTTAATGGTCGATTTGGCGGCTGCTATTAGTGTGCCGCAGCGTTTATACCAGCAACCTAGTGCAGAATATGACATTAAGTCACTACATGATTGGGAACCACTGGGCTGCGATGCTTTTACATTGGTAAAGTTGCTGCGTGAACCAGCGGTCGATTTTATTGATATTGAACAGCATGCGGTAAAAGAGGCGCGCCGCTTAGCCAACCAGATACGGCAAGGATTGGGGCTAGAGAGTATAAATAAAGCGACGGCGTTGGATAGTCAATCTCATGCATTAAGAAACCGCTGGTTACTGGCGGTGGTAAAAGCACTACCAGAACTTGCTTTTATTCGACGTGTTAAGCGAGTACAGGCACTAGGCAACGGTTTTAGTGAAGTACAGATTGGCCGAGATAGCCGTTTTAGCCCTGAGCTTAAAGACTTTTCTGGTAAGGATGCAGCTGTTGCTGCAGTGGTATTTGACCAACATTCATTGGCTGGCAAGGGTGTTAAGCAGACATTAAACCTAGCTTCGGTAATGGCGCCCATTTCAGCACAACTGCTTTACCAAGCAGGTTTAGGTGAAGATAGACTGGCTGAAAACAAAGAGCAGGCGGCGACCCATAAAGTACTGATAGAGCGAGTCTATGCCGGCAGAGTGATAGATTCGCGGTTTGAGTGTGCTTCCGGCGAGCAGGCGATAGATGCTATTAGTCGCAGTATTATCCAAGGTCGAGAGTTTGCAGGTGTTGCTAAGCGTCTAACTGCAGATATTGCAGCTTGGAATATCTGGTTTGCGCTGGGTAAAACCGCTGAGTTCGCCAGTGAAATTAACCAGCTTTTGGTACTTGAATCGTATCTTAAACAAAGGCTCATTCAGCTTGGAGTAGAGAGCTTTGAGGATTTAGCTTTAGTTGAAGCAGAAGATCTTCTGTTTGAAGGTATTCCTGATTGGCAACGAGAAGAGTTTGATGGTCTTTATCCGGCTCAATTAGTGTTACCAGAACTTAAACTCGCTGTGAGTTATGAACCTAAACGAAAGTTGGTGCTACTCGACTACTTAAACGGTAGCCGTAAACAAGGTCCTAAACGTTGGGAGTTGCCTCGTTGGCTAGGTTGGAAGATCCAATATCGCAAAGCTAGTCGTGTGGTTGATGTTAAATAGGCTGTCGGTATTTATTTGCGATCTTGATAAAAAGATCGATAGCACTAAATGCTGACTTTAACCACAGGTAATCCACTTTTACACAGGTTTAATTTTTAACTGATTTTTTTCTGAGTATAACTTATCGGGAAAGATCCATTTTTTAGTCATTTATTTTGGATCTTGATCTAAGTTGAAAATTATATATTCAATATAAAACAATGGTTTACTTTGATTTTGCTTTGTTGTTTTAGATCTATCCACAGATCGTGTTTGCTTGTTGATATCTCTGTTGATACTTGTGATTAACGATCTTGCTTTAATGCGAGATATGCTGAGGTTTACAGTTGACGATCTATTTGCGATCGCACTGTAAATTTGGGCTTACAGAGTGGAGTAAAGATGAAACTAGATCTTAATCTATGATCTAGTTTCAGCCAACTAAAAGCAGTTATTACTGCTTTTAGTTGGTGACTAAGATGGATTGCTTACTTACCGATACAGAAAGAGCTGAAGATTTTTCCAAGTAGGTCATCTGAGGTAAATTTACCTGTGATTTCCGATAAAGCCAGTTGTGCCATTCTTAACTCTTCCGCGAGTAATTCACCAGCTTGATAAACTTCTAGCTGCTCTCTGCCTAAATCTAAATGGCTACTTGCAAGGTCAAGTGCTTCTAAGTGGCGACGACGAGCGATAAAGCCACCTTCTAGATTACTTTGATAACCCATCAATGATTTTAAATGCTGTTGTAACGTAGCGACACCCAAACCCGTTTTGGCTGAGATCCGGTGCACTTGATGACCAACCTCTTCAGTGATCTCCAATGTTTCACCGGTAAGATCAGCTTTGTTACGCACCACGGTAACCCCTAAGTTTTTAGGTAGTCGATCGATAAAGTCTGGCCAAATTTCGTGTGGATCAACGGCATTAGTGGTGGTGCCATCAACCATAAATAGCACTTGATCAGCTGTTTTAATTTCGTCCCACGCACGCTCAATACCAATTTTCTCTACGGTATCGGCGGTATCACGTAAACCTGCGGTATCGATAATATGCAGCGGCATACCGTCGAGATGAATATGTTCGCGCAGTACATCACGAGTGGTACCGGCAATTTCGGTGACAATGGCCGATTCTTTACCTGCTAAAGCGTTTAGTAGGCTTGATTTACCGGCATTTGGACGGCCTGCAATTACAACCTTCATACCTTCGCGAATGATAGCGCCCTGTTTAGCACTTGCTTGAACGGTATCTAGCTTGGTGATGATACGGTTGAGTGAACCAGATATTTTACCGTCAGAAAGGAAGTCTACCTCTTCGTCGGGGAAATCAATGGCTGCCTCGACGTATAGACGCAAGTTAGTGACCTGTTCGACTAGTTCATGTACTTGGGTCGAGAATTCGCCTTGTAGTGAGTTTAACGCGCTTTTAGCTGCTTGCTCACTGGTAGCATCAATAAGGTCGGCAATCGCTTCTGCTTGCGTTAGGTCGAGCTTGTCGTTCATAAAGGCTTGTTCGCTGAACTCGCCGGGTTTGGCGATGCGCAGACCTTCGGTTTCCATCACGCGCTTAATTAACATATCAAGTACGATTTGACCGCCATGACCCTGTAGTTCAAGAACGTCCTCACCTGTAAATGAATTAGGGCCTTTAAAGTACAGTGCGATACCTTGGTCGATAACGCCGCCTTGTTGGTCTTTAAAGTCACAGTAGTCGGCATAACGGGTTTTAGGGATGTGGCCTAGTACCGCCATAGCTACATTGCTCGCTAAGTCGCCAGATACGCGAATAATACCTACACCGCCACGCCCTGGAGCGGTCGCTTGTGCCACGATAGTATCTGTAGTCATTACTGTGTTTCCTAATCTGTTTTCAGAGTGAAGTGAAAAATGTTGTCTCTACATAGATAGCAAAAAAGCGGTCAATACTGAGTATTAGACCGCTTTTTGTTAGTCGGAGCTAAGGGGTTATTTTAACCCTTTTTTCTCCAGTCCAGCATAGATAATCTTCTGCTGAGTAATCGCGACTAAGTTACCTACCAACCAGTATAGAACCAGACCAGCTGGGAACCATAGGAAGAATACGGTAAAGATAACTGGCATCCACTGCATCATCTTAACTTGCATTGGGTCCATAGTCGGTGCCATTGGCTGCATCTTCTGCATAATAAACATCGATACACCCATTAAGATTGGCATCACATAGTATGGATCTTGTACCGATAAATCGGTGATCCATAACATGAATGGCGCGTGACGTAGCTCGTAGCTTTCAAGCAACACCCAGTATAGTGCGATGAAGATTGGCATCTGTAGCAAGATTGGAAGACAGCCACCCATAGGGTTAACTTTCTCTTTCTTGTACAGCTCCATCATAGCTTGCCCCATCTTCTGGCGGTCATCACCAAAACGCTCTTTCATATCAGCGAGTTTTGGTTGCAAGTTACGCATCTTAGCCATTGAAGTGTATTGCGCTTTAGTTAGTGGGTATAACATGCCACGAACGGTAAGCGTAATAAGGATAATAGCCACACCCCAGTTACCCACAAATGATTGATAGAACATCAATAACCAGTGAATAGGGATGGCTAACCACCATAGGAAGCCGTAATCAACTACTAGGTTTAATGACTCAGAAAGTGCTGATAGCGCTTCTTGGTCTTTAGGACCTACGTAGAACTGAGCTTTAATCGATTGTTCAGTACCTGGTGCAATATCATAAAGTGCGCCGCGGAAACCAATATTAGCTAAACCACCAGCACTCAAGCTAGAAAAGATAACGTTCTTATCATTTGCTGGCGGTACCCAAGCTGATACAAAGTAGTGCTGTAGCATTGCTACCCAACCACCAAGTGTCGACTTGTTTAGATTTTTGTCAGCGATGTCATCGAAGCTATATTTCTCGTAGCGAGTATCAGCTGTAGAGAAAGCAGCACCACGATAAGTAGGCATCATCATGCTACTTTCGCTTTTCTTAATGCTGTGCTTGATTTGGCCATACATTTGAACTTGTAGCTGCGCATCAGAGGTGTTGTTGATTTGGTAATCAACATCTACATTGTGCTTGCCGCGGTAGAAGGTAAATAGCTTGGTGTAAGTCACACCATTAGCTGCCAAATAAGTTAATGGTACTTCTAACTTATCTTGACCTGCTAGGTCATACTCGCGAGAAGCGCTATCGAAATGTGCGCGACCAGTAGTACTACTATCAATACCATCACGACCGATTAGACCACTTTGAGCGATATAATAAATATCGTTTGTTTGCTCAAGTAGTACAAATGGGTCGTCACCATCTTGCTCAAGTTTATGAGAAAGCAATGCTGAATGAACGATGTCACCGCCTACAGGATCAATTTTAAGAATAAATTGGTCTGTAGTGACAGTGATTAATTCTTTAGATGCTGTAACAGTTTCAGGTAATGCAGAATCTGCATCAGGTACATCTAAACTGTGAGCATCAGCAACAGTAGACGGTGCTACTGAAGATTGCGTTTGAGCAACCGGTTGAGGAGCTTTATCTGCTTGCCATTGTTGCCATAGTAAAAAGCTGACAAAAAGCAGACCGATAAGCAATATATTGCGTTGAGATTCCATAGCCTATTTATCGCACCTATGTTTTTTGTGAGGGACGGGATCTTCTCCGCCCGGATGTAAAGGGTGACATTTTAATATGCGTTTCGCTGCAAACCAACACCCTTTCACAACTCCATGCAAACGAATTGCTTCTATTGCGTAATGTGAACACGTCGGATTGAACCTACAACGAGGTCCCAGCATGGGACTTATTAGTACTTGGTAGCCACGAATAATCGCAGTTGCTAGCCATTGTAACGGCGAGAGAGTTTTCGCCATAGCTTTTCTACCAATTTTTTGAGTTCTGCGTTTTCCATATCAAGCACGCCATTTCTGACAAGCACAACGATATCTACAGCGGGTAGTTCATGCTGATGCAAACGAAAATTATCTCTAATGATACGTTTGATTTTATTTCGTTGATGAGCTTTTTTTACGTAACGCTTAGCAACAGTTAATCCTAAACGAGGATGTTGCTCAGAATTAGGAATTGCGAGTAGAGTTATTTCAGCGGAAGACGCTTTGATAGGTTTGGTAAAAACAGATTTAAATTGCGCGGGAGTTAACAGACGTAACTCCCGCGTAAAGGTATAGCTAGTCACTTGCATCTCTACTATTAAGCAGAAAGACGAGCGCGACCTTTAGCACGGCGACGTGCGATGACCTTACGGCCACCTACAGTAGCCATACGAGCGCGGAAGCCGTGAGAACGCTTGCGCTTCAGGTTGCTAGGTTGAAAAGTACGTTTACTCATTATGGCAATCCGTCTTTGTTAGGTTAATAAACCTTATTCTCTACAAAATAGAGGTAAGGGCAAAAAAGAGGCCGAATTGTAATCACTTTAACTATGTACGTCAATAAGGAATCGACTCAAGTGATTAAATAATGCCTTCTTGGTTATTTCTTCGAAAGGATAAAGCTACTAGAGTTTGTGGATAACTCTGTGAGTTACCACTATATCTTGTGGTTCAGTAGATCAAAAAACAGATCGAAGTGCGTCTATTATAGATCGATCTGGATCGCTTTATAAAGCTGGATTTGAGGGTTTCTGCTATTTTTTTGATCGTCAGCGATCGCTTAAGATCGTGATCTTATCGTTTCATTGATCTATCTGGGGATAAATATGCGTAAAGGATAGCGATCAGCGTGATCTCACTATAGAATACACCTCTTTTGTATGATCTTTTGGGGATAAGTACGTGGCGGTTTCACTTTGGCAACAATGTATCGCAAGGCTGCAAGATGAGCTTTCTGCTCAGCAATTCAGTATGTGGATAAGACCGTTACAGGCAGAAATGGAAGGCGATACGCTTGTCATTTATGCACCTAACCGTTTCGTTTTAGATTGGGTTAGAGATAAATACCTTAATATCATCAACCAGTTTTTTACTGAGCAGATGGGAGCTGATGCGCCTAATTTGCGTTTTGACATCGGTAGTCGTCCGTCTGCTAAACCTGTGGTTCAGGCTACTGCAGCGGTTAGACCTAAACCTGCTGCCAGCAAAGCGGTAGAAAGACCTACCTTTAATGCCCCGCAAGCTGAGCCTGCTATTACAGCCAACCATCGTAGCAATATTAACCCTACCTATCAGTTCGATAACTTCGTAGAGGGTAAATCGAATCAGTTGGGTAAAGCGGCAGCGCTGCAAGTATCTGAAAACCCCGGCGGTGCTTATAACCCATTGTTCCTATATGGCGGTACTGGTTTGGGTAAAACCCATCTATTGCATGCTGTAGGTAATGGCATTATTAAAAATAAGCCAGATGCAAAAGTGGTTTATATGCATTCAGAGCGTTTTGTACAGGATATGGTTAAAGCCCTGCAAAACAACGCGATTGAAGAGTTTAAGCGTTACTACCGCAGCGTAGACGCACTGTTTATTGATGACATTCAATTCTTTGCAAACAAAGACCGATCGCAAGAAGAGTTTTTCCATACCTTTAATGCATTATTAGAGGGTAACCACCAGATCATTTTGACCTCTGACAAATACCCGAAAGAGATCGACGGTGTTGAAGATCGTCTTAAATCTCGATTTGGTTGGGGTCTAACGGTTGCGATTGAGCCACCAGAGCTAGAAACCCGAGTGGCGATCTTGATGCGTAAAGCACAAGAGAGTGGCATTAACCTACCCGATGAAGTGGCATTCTTTATTGCCAAGCGTTTACGTTCGAATGTCCGTGAGCTTGAAGGCGCGTTAAACCGTGTTATTGCCAATGCCAACTTTACTGGTCGTCCGATTACTATCGATTTTGTGCGTGAAGCACTGCGTGACTTACTGGCGTTGCAAGAGAAGTTGGTGACTATCGATAATATTCAAAAGACAGTTGCTGAATACTACAAGATTAAGATGGCCGATATGTTGTCTAAGCGTCGTTCACGCAGCGTGGCTCGCCCAAGACAGATGGCTATGGCATTATCAAAAGAGCTTACTAACCAAAGCTTGCCAGAAATTGGCGATGCATTTGGTGGTCGTGACCATACAACTGTTTTACATGCATGTCGTAAAATTGCCCAGTTGCGTGAAGAAAGTCATGACATTAAAGAAGATTATGCTAACTTGATAAGAACCTTATCTTCTTAATATCAGGGATTTGAAACCAATGAAATTTTCTATTGATAGGGATGCCCTATTAAAGCCACTACAGTTAGTCAGTGGCGCGGTGGAAAGACGACACAACTTGCCTATTCTGGCAAACCTCTTGGTAGAAGTAAGTGCTCACTCACTAAAGTTGACTGGTACCGATTTAGAAGTTGAATTGGTCGGTGAGGTGCAACTAGAAGGTGAAGTTCTTGAAGGCCGTACAACCGTACCCGCTAAGAAATTCCTAGATATTGTTAAGTCTTTACCTGATCAGGTTGAGCTTAAAATTGAGCAACAAGAAAATCGTCTATTGTTACGTTCTGGTCGTAGCCGCTTTACCTTGGCAACTTTGCCAGCGGAAGAGTACCCGAATGTAGAAGCATTTGAAGCTGAAATTGAGTTTACCCTCAAGCAAGGCACTATGAAGTCCTTGATTGATGCGACTCAATTCTCAATGGCTAACCAAGATGTGCGTTATTACCTTAACGGTTTGCTATTAGAGACCGAAGGCAATGTTTTACGTGCTATTGCGACTGACGGTCACCGTTTGGCGTTGAGCCATCGAATGATTGAAGCTTCTTTACCTGAAAAGCAGGTGATTGTGCCGCGTAAAGGCGTACTTGAACTTATGCGCTCATTTGAAGGTGATGACCTAGATGTCACCATTGCGATTGGTGAGAATGCAATTAGAGCCACCACTGCCACTGCTGTATTTACCAGTAAGCTAGTTGATGGTCGTTTCCCAGATTATCGCCGCGTGTTGCCAAAAGGCGGCGATAAGATTGTTATCGCGAGTCGTCAGCAACTTAAACAGGCTTTGCTACGTGCTTCTATTCTGTCGAATGAGAAGTTCCGTGGTGTGCGTGTACAGCTAGAGAATAACCTCATTAAGATCACCGCGAATAACCCTGAACAGGAAGAAGCGGAAGAGATCTTAGATGTCGAATACGAAAACACACCGTTAGAGATTGGTTTTAACGTCAGCTACCTGCTTGATGTGCTAAACAACCTACCGTCTGATGATGTGCGTATCACCTTAATTGATGGCAACTCTAGTGCGCTTATCGACAATCACATAGAGCAAGACTCAATGTATGTCGTCATGCCTATGCGTTTGTAGCAGGCTGTATTACTCTGCTTTAGATACCAGATAAAGTTTCTAAGACACTCTGTCGGCTTTATCTGGTATAAATACCACTTCTTAAATTTTTGTCCCCGCAGCGTTAAAAGGTATCAATGAGTCTTAACCGTCTTCATATTGAAGCATTCCGTAATATTAGCTCGGCGCAGTTGCAGCCAGGTGAAGGGCTAAATGTTATTTATGGCCAGAACGGTAGTGGCAAGACTAGTATTTTAGAAGCTATTTACTTTTTAGGGATGGGGCGCTCTTTTCGCAGCCATTTATCGCAACGAGTTATTAAGAATGATACTGATGCTCTGACCTTGTTTGCTAATATGGTGAGTGCCGAGGATGAGAGTAAAATTGGTCTTAGGCGTTTTAGAAGCGGTGAGATTGAAGTAAAAATTAATGGTGATAAAGTAAAGCGTCTATCGACGTTAGCTGAAACTTTACCGATACAAGTGATTACTCCAGAAAGCTTTTCATTGCTTTTTGAAGGCCCAAAATCCAGACGTCAGTTTATAGATTGGGGGGCGTTTCATTCTGACCCTCGTTTTTATGCTGCATGGGTGAATGTACGCCGTATTTTGAAGCAAAGAAATCAGTTACTCAGAGACGAATCTCCCTATAGTTCGATTCAATTTTGGGATAAAGAATTTATTCGTTATGCTGAACTGGTTACTGAGATACGAAAGCAATATGTAGACTCGTTAAATGAGCTACTTAAGGGTATAATCGAAGAGTTTTTACCTCAGGTTGATGTTAAGGTTTCTTTTACCCGAGGATGGGATAGTAAAACAGAGTATGCACAGCTGCTCGAGACGCAGTATCCCAGAGATTTAGCCACAGGCTTTACCGTCAGCGGACCTCACAAAGCGGACTTAAGATTGCGGGTAGGAACACTGCCTGCACAAGACGCTTTGTCCCGTGGACAATTGAAATTGTTAGTCTGTGCATTGCGTATTGCACAAGGAAAGTTGCTCAAACAACAAATAGATAAAAAAAGTATTTATCTGGTGGATGACCTTCCATCGGAGTTGGATGCACAGCATAGGAAACTATTGCTGCAGCAGTTAGCAGATACCGGCGCACAAGTTTTTGTCACGGCAATTGAACCTGCAGCCATAGTTGATTCGTTAATCACGCCACCAAGTAAGATGTTCCATGTGGAACATGGGCGTGTAACGGTAATTGAATAACCGACGAGAGAATAATATGTCAGAGAATAGTTATGATTCTTCGAGTATTAAGGTTTTAAAAGGCCTTGATGCGGTACGTAAGAGACCTGGAATGTACATCGGTGATACCGATGATGGCACCGGTCTACATCACATGGTATTCGAAGTGGTCGATAACTCTATCGATGAAGCGCTAGCGGGCCACTGTAGCGACATTACTATTACCATCCACGCTGACGGTTCTGTATCGGTCACCGATGATGGTCGTGGTATTCCTGTTGAGATCCATCCGGAAGAGGGTGTTTCAGCAGCCGAAGTTATTATGACGGTACTGCATGCTGGTGGTAAGTTCGATGATAACTCTTATAAAGTATCTGGCGGCCTTCACGGTGTAGGTGTTTCTGTAGTTAATGCACTGTCTCATAAGTTGCAATTGACTATTCGTCGCGACGGCAAAGTTTATGAGCAGTTTTACACCATGGGTGAGCCTAACGAGCCGATTAAACCGGTTGGTGAAGCGACATCTACGGGTACTGTCATCCGTTTTTGGCCTAGCCCAGAGACCTTCTCTGATGTTTTGTTTCATTTCGACATCTTAGCCAAACGTGTTCGTGAACTATCCTTCCTAAACTCAGGTGTGGGTATACGCTTAGTTGATGAGCGTGATAATCGCGATGAATTCTTCAAGTACGAAGGCGGTATCAGCGCATTTGTTGACTACTTAAACGTTAACAAAACACCAGTAAACAAAGAAGTATTCCACTTTATTCAAGAACGTGAAGACGGGATTACCGTTGAAGTGGCAATGCAGTGGAACGATGGCTTCCAAGAGAACATCTTCTGTTTTACTAACAACATCCCACAGCGCGATGGTGGTACTCACTTAGCGGGCTTCCGTGGTGCACTTACTCGTAACCTGAACAACTACATGGAACGTGAAGGTTTTAACAAGAAGGGTAAAACTGGCGCAACCGGTGATGATGCTCGTGAAGGTTTGACTGCTGTTATCTCTGTTAAAGTACCGGATCCTAAGTTCAGCTCACAGACTAAAGACAAGCTAGTATCAAGTGAAGTTAAGTCTGCTGTAGAGCAAACAATGGGTGAGCAGTTAGGTGACTACCTAATGGAGCACCCAAACGAAGCTAAGTTGATTGTTGGTAAGATTATTGATGCAGCACGTGCTCGTGAAGCGGCGCGTAAAGCCCGTGAAATGACTCGCCGTAAAGGTGCACTCGATTTAGGTGGTTTGCCAGGTAAGTTGGCCGATTGCCAAGAGAAAGATCCTGGGCTTTCTGAAATCTACATAGTGGAAGGGGACTCTGCTGGCGGATCAGCCAAGCAGGGACGTAACCGTAAGAACCAAGCGATTCTGCCACTTAAAGGTAAGATCTTAAACGTTGAAAAAGCACGTTTTGATAAGATGTTATCTTCGCAAGAAGTTGCCACGCTCATTACCGCTTTAGGTTGTGGTATTGGCCGTGACGAATATGATCCAGATAAGACGCGTTACCATAACATCGTCATCATGACCGATGCCGACGTCGATGGTTCGCACATTCGTACCTTGCTATTGACCTTCTTCTTCCGTCAAATGCCTGAGCTTATCGAGCGTGGTTATATCTACATCGCCCAACCACCTTTGTACAAAGTTAAGAAGGGTAAGCAAGAGCAGTACCTGAAAGATGATCCTGCATTGACTGAGTACCTAACCACTCAAGCACTCGATAATGCCAATGTTTATCCAGCGCAAGGTGCACCAGGCATGTCTGGTCTACCATTAGAGCGTTTGGTTAACCAGTACCGTGAAGTTGAAGCTATTATTGAGCGTTTAGAGCAACGTTACCCAACTAACATTACTGATTTGATGTTGTATCACCCTGCATTGACCAATGAAATGCTGAGTGACGAAGCACAAGTTAAAGTTTGGTCTGACACTTTTGTTGCTGCACTTGAAGAGAAAGAGACTGGCGGTATTTTATATAGTGCTGAGCCGGTACTCGATCCTGAGCGTCAAGTTTACCTGCCGAAGGTTACTATTCGTAAGCATGGTATTGATACTCACTTCTTGTTCACGTATGACTTCTTCCAGTCTAACGACTACGCGACAATTGTTAATTTAGGCGCAGAAATAAATGGTCTGATTGAAGAGACTGGCTATGTTCAGCGTGGTGAGCGTACTAAAGATGTTAGTAGCTTTGTTGAAGCACTCGATTGGTTAATGAGTGAGTCTAAGCGCGGTCAATATATTCAACGTTATAAGGGATTGGGTGAAATGAACCCAGAGCAATTGTGGGAAACTACAATGGATCCTGAATCACGCCGTATGCTGCAAGTGACCATCGAAGATGCCATTGGCGCCGATCAACTCTTCACTTGTTTGATGGGTGATCAAGTTGAGCCGCGTCGTGACTTTATTGAGTCAAACGCACTTAACGTGGCTAACCTAGACGTTTAGTTTTATTGCGAAAGTCATTACTTTGCAAATAGTGAAATCGGCGCATCTAGCGCCGATTTTTTGTTGTATTGCATTTCATATCTGCTTGCTAAATTTAAGCAACTGATATGTCCGGTCATGTAAAATGTTTAAGAAAGCATTCAAAAAACTGTTTAATATCAGAGAAAAAGTCGTAATCGAAAAGCCAAAAAGCTTTTCAACGACAACAGAACTTTATCAACCCTCCCAGCTAAAACTACAGCCAAGTAATATTCAGCCAGAGGTTGTTCAAGTTACCGCTGTAGATGTTACTTCTCTTTTCTACAGCTTGTTGTTTCCTAGTATTCAGCAAAGCGGTGTGGCAAATGAGTTGGAGAAAAATGTATTTAGGCGAGTAGAAGCTGCGTTGTCTGCGCCAAAAGCCATTGCAGATAGGGTATTAAAACTCCCAACGCAAGTGGCGGCATTGGATAAACAGCTGGCGGACGAGACTAGTGATACCAAAGCCTTACTCGTCTTGATAGAAAAAGACCCTCTACTAAGTATTGAGGTGCTAAAACTATGTAACAGTCCGCTGTTCAGGCGCAGCGAAAAAGAGATCACCAGTTTGCAGCAAGCATTAGTGCAGTTGGGGCGAGAGCAGATAAGGCGTTTTGTTACGACCAGTTTACTGCGTGGTTGTATTGAAATTAAGCCTATCTATTTCCGTCGCTTTGGTTCGCAAATTTGGCGTCATTCAATGCAAGTTGCCTATTTGGCAAGTGAGCTGTTTGAAGAGGATAGCGAAAGTGCCTTTATGTTGGGGCTAATCCATGACGTTGGTAAAATAGCGATCTTTAAATTGTTGTTAGAAGCGTTTAAGCAAGCAGAACCGGGCGAACAGCCTTGTTCTAGCCTCTTTAAGCAAGTGATGACTGCTAAATCATTAAGCCTAAGCGCCTTATTGGTGCAGTATTGGGAGTTACCTGCAATATTCAAGGCTGAGCTTAGTCGGTTGGCGATTGTTGATTCTAAGCCTGTTGGTGGCCTTGCTGAAGCGGTATGGCGGGCTAATTTAATCAGTGAGTGCTCGATGTTGTTGGAAGCTGGGAAGTTGCAGGAGCAACAACTTAATCGTTTATTAATGGATACTGGTATTGATAGAACGGGCTTTGATGAATTACACCAGAAGCTGATCCAGTTCTAAGGCAATAACAGCCGTTAGTTTTAACACACAAAAAAGCCCCTAAAATAGGGGCTTTTTAATAGCTAATGGCTAGCAGCCTTTACTGTAGCAATGAGATATCTGCAGCATGTAGGAACTGGTCGCGTAGGCTAGAAAGTAGCGCTAAACGGTTATTCTTAAGAGCTTGATCATCAGCCATTACCATTACATCTTCAAAGAAGGTATCAACACTTTCACGCAAACTAGCGAGTAGTGCCAGTGCTTCTTGGTAGTTAGCAGCAGCAAATAATGGTGCTAATTGAGGCTGTAACTCAGCAAGTTTTGCAGCAAGCGCTTTTTCAGCGGCTTCAACTAACAAGTTATTGTCGATAGTGGCAGGTAGTTCACCTTCCACTTTCGCCAAAATGTTTGATACACGCTTGTTAGCAGCAGCAAGAGCAGAGGCTTGTTCAAGAGTTCTAAAGTGAGCAACGGCTTTAATGCGGCTTTCAAAATCAGCAGGAGCGGTAGGGCGACGAGCCAATACTGCTAAAATCACGTCTACACCTACACCTTGATCTTGATACCATGCACGGAAGCGTCCCATAAAGAACTCAAGTACCTGCTCCGGCGCTTTGTCGTTAGTGAGATTTTCGCCATGTAGCGCTTGTGCTTGAGCAATCAAGTCGACCAGATCAAGTGGTAAGTTGTTTTCTAAACAAATACGCAATACACCAATCGCAGCACGACGCAGTGCGAATGGGTCAGCAGCACCTTTCGGCGCTTGGCCAATACCAAAAATACCCACGAGTGTGTCGAGCTTTTCAGCCAGTGCGACACAGATAGATATTGGTGCTGTAGGCACAGTATCGCCTGAGAATTTAGGTTTGTACTGCTCAGCTAGCGCAACCGCTACCGCTTCAGTTTCACCATTTAGACGGGCGTAATGCATGCCCATAGTGCCTTGAAGGTCGGTAAACTCCATCACCATGTTAGTCATCAAGTCTGACTTACACAGTAGACCTGCACGAGCAGCTTCTTCGCTATTAGCGCCGATGCTGGTGGCAATGTATGCCGCCAATGTAGAGATGCGTTCAACGCGTTGCTTGATGGTGCCAAGCTGCTTTTGGAACACAACGGTTTCTAAGCTACTAAGGCGTGACTCAAGGGTGTTCTTTTTATCTGTCTCGAAGAAGAACTCAGCATCGGCAAGGCGAGGACGAACCACTTTTTCGTTACCGGAAATAATCTGTTGTGGATCTTTCGATTCGATATTGGTAACAAAGATGAAGTTAGGCAATAGCTGACCAGCGTCATCAAATACAGGGAAGTATTTTTGATCGCCTTTCATGGTATAAACCAAGGCTTCTGCTGGTACGTCGAGGAACTTCTCTTCGAAACTCGCCGTTAATACCACTGGCCATTCGACTAGTGAGGTCACCTCTTCAAGCAGGTCATCTTCTAGATCGGCGACGCCACCTATCTTAGCCGCTGCAGCTTCGGCATCAGCTTTAATTTGTGCCTTACGAGATTCATAATCAGCATCGACTTTGCCTTGCTCTTTCAGTGCTGACAAATAGTTGTCTGCATGATCGAGCTCGAAGCTTGGTTTACCCATAAAGCGGTGACCACGGATGATACGGTCAGACTTAATGCCTAATAGCTCACCTTCAACGACTTCGCTACCTAATAGCATAGTGATCGTATGGACAGGACGGATAAACTGAGTGGTATTGCTACCCCAACGCATTGGCTTAGGAATAGGTAGTTTGTCTAAAGAGCGCTGCGCCATCGCAGCAATTAAGCTCTTAGTTTCAACACCAACCACTTTTGCTTGATGCAGTAACCATTCACCTTTGTCAGTCTTAAGGCGGTCTGCTTGCTCTACAGTAATACCATTACCACGAGCCCAGCCCATGGCAGCCTTTGTTGGGTTACCGTCAGCATCAAAAGCTTGTGCTACCGCAGGACCACGCTTTTCAACCACCTTGTCTGCTTGAGCGAGCGCAAGTTGGTTGATGTTTATTGCTAGGCGACGAGGCGCTGCATGCCAAACTGCTGACTCAAAAGTCAGTTCAGCTTTCTTTAGTTCATCGGTAAAATTGCTAAGGAAAGATTCAGCCAATTTACGCAGTGACTTTGGTGGCAGTTCTTCAGTACCGACTTCAATCAGTAAGTTTTCAAAATTCATAAGTTAATCCTCTACTTACCGATAGGGAAGCCAAGAGCTTCACGAGATTGATAGTAAGCTTCGGCAACGCCTTTAGCCATGGTTCGAACGCGTAAAATATAACGCTGGCGTTCAGTAACAGAAATCGCGTGGCGAGCATCAAGTAAGTTGAATGCATGAGAGGCTTTCATCACTTGCTCATAAGCAGGTAGCGCAAGCGGTTTTTCTAATGAGAGCAGGTGTTGGCAAGCAACTTCGCAGTCATCGAATGCTCTAAATAAGACTTCAACATTGGCATGTTCAAAGTTATAAGCTGATTGTTCAACTTCATTTTGATGGAAGATATCGCCATACATGACTTTGCCCATTGGGCCGTCAGTCCATACTAAGTCATAGACGTTATCCACTTCTTGGATATACATGGCCAGACGCTCTAGACCATAGGTGATCTCACCGGTGACGGGTTTACACTCTAGTCCACCTACTTGCTGGAAGTAAGTAAATTGCGATACTTCCATGCCGTTCAACCATACTTCCCAACCTAGACCCCAGGCACCTAAAGTAGGTGATTCCCAGTTGTCTTCTACAAAGCGAACATCATGGATGTTCATGTCGATACCTGCGGCTTCTAACGATCCTAGGTATAACTCTTGAATGTTATCTGGTGAAGGTTTTAGCACGACTTGGTACTGATAAAAGTGCTGTAGACGGTTTGGGTTGTCACCGTAGCGGCCATCGGTAGGACGACGACTTGGTTGTACATAGGCACAACTCATCGGCTCTGGGCCTAGCGCTCTTAGGAAAGTCATAGGGTGGAATGTGCCAGCACCTACTTCCATATCTAATGGTTGAACAATTGCGCAACCTTGCTGCGCCCAGTATTCCTGTAGGGTCATAATAAAACCCTGGAATGTTTTTACGTCGTGTTTGGTCGTCATATCCGCTTGTCTACTGCCTGGAAGCCTAAATAGAAAATGGTTTCGATTATACCTTGTAGAATAGCGCTTATGTAGGTTATTTTTTATCTGGTTGGCTAAAATTATAGGATTTGTACTATGGAAGTAATACGTTGTGCTTGGGTGGGTAAAGATCCTATCTACGAGGAGTACCATGATCAAGTATGGGGAAGGCCAGTATTTGATAGCCGAGAGCTATTTGAAAAGCTCTGTCTCGATGGTCAGCAAGCCGGCTTGTCTTGGATTACTATCCTGAAGAAGCAGCAAAATTATGAGGCGGCTTTCGCTAATTTTAACCCCGATATTATTGCCACGTTCGACGCCGATAAAGTTGAGGAGCTACTGCTTAACCCTGGGATTGTTCGTAACCGTTTAAAGGTTAATTCAATTATCAGAAACGCGAAAGCGTATTTGGCTTTTGTCGAGCAGGGTAATGATTTTTCTGACTTTTTGTGGGGGTTTGTCGATGGCAAGCCTAAAGTTAACCATCCTCAATCTATGAAACAAGTGCCAGTACAAACTTCGGAATCAGAAGCGATGTCGAAAGCACTTAAAAAGCTAGGTTTTAACTTTGTAGGGCCAACAATTTGCTACGCTTTTATGCAAGCGGTTGGCATGGTCAATGACCACACCACAGATTGCTTTTGTCATCGCTCGCAAAGCTAAGATGAGGCGCTGGGCTGTAATAGAGAATGGAACTAGGTTTAGAAAAGATTGGTGGTCGTTTTTAGGAAGCACAATGACAGTGAAGCCAGAGTATTATCATTTTTGTAGGTTGGGCTTTAGCCCATCAATTACGGTTTATGTTAGAACCTAGACTCACTAATAATTAAGTCCAAAACAAAAAAGGATGTTCCACGTGGAACATCCTTTTCATTAGAGAATGACTTTCTACTGGTTTTACAACAAAAAATAATTTTCCTGAAATATTTAAATCAGTATCAAGTTACTCAGAATTTAAATTTGAAAACGGCTATTTTTCATAAAAAATGCTATTTTCAAAAGCTCTTCCGCGGTAGCTATTTTTCGAAAAAGAATGGCTTCCTCTGTTTACCACTGTTCTTATTACCGCCATTGAGTTGATCCATCGTCTCGGCATTATAAAGTTTGCCGTTGACCATGGTGTAAGTGACGCGATCTGTAACCCGAATATCTTCAAGCGGGTTACCGTCAATTACAATTAGGTCTGCTAGCTTACCTTGTTTGATTGAACCTATCTGATGATCCATCGCAAAATGCTTCGCTGGATTAATGGTTGCAGTTTTAAGTACTTCAAGATTACTCATACCACCTTGAGCAAACATCCACATTTCCCAGTGAGCAGCTAATCCTTCACGTTGACCGTGTGCGCCAATGTTCGGCTTAATACCAATGTCATTCAGTTCATTGGCAACGCGGGCAACATTGAAATGGTTGTAATGTTCATCAGGCGCAGTAGGGCGACGCATTGAGCGAGCATCTAGAATATCTGATGGTACATACATAGACAGACGCGGGTGAGCCCAAACATCGGTTTTGTCATACCAGTAGTTTTCACCTGAGATACCACCGTAAGCCACAACGAGAGTCGGTGTGTAGCCAACGTCAGTCTGTCCCCAGAACTGTTTTATATCGCTGTAAATGTTCGCTGCTGGCAAGGAGTGTTCAATACCTGTATGACCATCGGCAATCATGGTGAGGTTGTGTTGCAGTAAGCTGCCACCTTCAGGCACAACCATCATCTCAAGTTCTCGCGCAGCGGCTATCACTTGTTGACGTTGGTTACGTCGCGGCTGGTTGTAACTCTTAACACTGAATGCACCGACTTTTTTCAGACGCTCTAAATGAAACTTAGCATCATCTAGAGAGTCGATATGCGAGGTATAACCAGGCGCATTTGCACCATATAAAATAGTACCTGTAGAGAAGATGCGTGGGCCAGCAATGTTACCTGCTTTTTGCTGTTCAGATGCAGCAAATATCTCAGTGGTATCATTCGACGGATCATGTATTGCAGTTACACCGAGTGAAAGGTTGGAGTACAGTTCCCAGTTTTGCTGAGGAATGATTTCATTCTCACCTTGAGCACCATGGGCATGAGCATCGAATAAGCCCGGCATCAGCGTCTTGCCTGTTATATCGATAACTTTTGCATCGCTAGGGATATCGATTACAGAAGATGAGCCAACGCTAACAATATGATTATCTTTTACGATAACCGTGCCATTATTGATGACCTGATCATTCTCCATAGTAATGATTTTTCCGCCAACAAAAGCAATTGTTCCACGTGGAACATCTGCTTTTTTAGTAAAGCCTAGATCAGTAATCGTTGGTTCTGCTTTCTCGTCTTCAGCTTGTTCAGTGTACTGAGTATCTACTTTCACTTGATATAGTTCTGGGCCAAGCGTCCAGTATAGCTGGTTGTTATCATTGCTCCAGCTGATGCTTTCACCAGCACGAACACTCAGCTGGGTAACCGGTAAGTTACTCGCCTTTGGACCTATCTGAACTGTTTCACCATGCTTGGCAAAAGGAGTCACAAAGACTTTAAAGCGCTCAGCAAAGGCTAGTTGCTTGCCATCAGGTGATACTCTAAATTCTGTTGCATGCTTACTGGTGTAGTGCACGCGTTTTTCAAAACCATTCAAACCTATAGAAGATAGCTGCGGTGTTTCGCCACTTTCCATAAAGTAAACGCGACTATTGTCAGCGCCAAACTGTGGTTGGTAGCCTGAGGCGGTGATCTTGGTATTGTTATCACCGTCAGTGTCTACTTGGTATAAGCCAGTCTCTTGCGACCAAGTACGTGGAGTAATGTAGCCACCTTTAGCCTTGCGATAGACAATGGTTTCGCCATCTGGAGAAAAGGTGGGTTCGACATATTTACCAGGTTCGTTAGTCAGCACCTTTACTCGTTTATTACGCACCGTTGCAAGACTCACTGTGCCTTGTTGTTGATCATCCCAAGTGGTGAACACTATCTTTTTACCGTCGCGAGACCATTGAGGAAACAGCTCTCTAAGTTCACTATCAAGCTTAGTTAGGCGAGACATTTTTCCATCTGGTAGACTCTTAACCCAGATTTTACCCAGTGCTTCAAATGCTACTTTTTTGCCGCCTGGCGAGACCTGCGCCATGCGTAGCATTTTTACATCAAATACATCTTTATCGAGATCTTGTTGGAAGCGAACAGCAGGCTGTACCGCGCGTTCTGTTTTAACACTGAAAGGGATCTGTGCAACCGATTTAGACTCTACCTCTAACTTGTTAATCTTACCATTGGCCCAGAATACAATTTCATCGTTATCAGCTGTCCAGCT
Organism: Shewanella sp. 10N.286.45.A1; assembly: GCF_041470405.1. Taxonomy (NCBI): domain Bacteria; kingdom Pseudomonadati; phylum Pseudomonadota; class Gammaproteobacteria; order Alteromonadales; family Shewanellaceae; genus Shewanella; species Shewanella sp. 10N.286.45.A1. The sequence goes on along the minus strand of NZ_JBFRMK010000075.1, from coordinate 8,645 downwards.
CATGGTCGGGTAAACACCGTGAATCGCCCACGTTTCCTGCATATCGCGGTCAAGCTCACCGTACAGTTTCTCGGTTTTACCCGATTTTAGATCTAATAGGTAAAGTGAAGATTGGAAACCATCTCGTTTTATATAAGCCAGTTTCTTTCCATCAGGGCTTGGTGTTGGTCTAATTGCACCACCAGTACCTTGAATAAGCACTTCGATATCACCAGTCTGGGTATCGTAACGCTTGATCTTGTAAATACCTTTTACTGAATCTTTTGAGTAGTGGAAGGTTTTGCCTGGTGTGGCATCTTGGCTGAAGTAGATGTAACGGCCATCTGGCGAGTAGGCCGGTTCACCTAAGTCTTTTTGTTCATTTGGTCGTTCGGTTAGCTTAATTCCTTCACCGCCAGCAACGTGATACATCCAAACTTCACCAGCACCTAAACTGCGGCTGCCGGTATAATGTTTGCGAGCCACAAGGTATTGTCCGTCTGGGCTCCATGCTGGGCTGTTAAGTAAGCGAAAAGTTTCAGTGGTTACTGGTCGTGGGTTGCTGCCATCAGCTTCCATTATCCAAATGTTATCGCCGCCATCTTCATCTGAGGTAAAGGCAATGTATTTTCCATCTGGACTATAGACCGGCTGCATCTGCCAAGCGATGCCTTTAGCAAGCGGCTTTGCTTCGCCGCCATCTGTTGAGATCTGATAGATATCTCCAAGTAAATCGAACACTATATGTTTGCCATTAGGGCTAACACTAACATTCATCCACGTGCCTTCTGTAACATCAATTTTAACTTGTTGCAGTGGTGCATTAGCAGGTGCATTTACCTGCCAAGACTTTTTATCTTCTTCAGCTAAGCTGGGAATGCTGAAGCTTAGCGCTATGGCTGCATATATTGGGGTGAGCTTATTTTTTAACATGCTTTTCCTATGTTTTTTTTGTAGTTGTTCAGGAGTGACAATATTGCTGTTGTATAGGTGTCAATTTCGGTAACAGTTATCGCATAAATCCGTTAACAGTAAAACATAAATTCTGTTTCAATTAGTTAAAGGTGAAAGTAAGAATTCTAAAGGAATAGGGCGTTGGCGAGATGGTGGTGTGTATCGACTTACGGGAGCGTCTATCTAATGGAGAGTATGCGGCCGTAGCTCTGATACGGCCTTACACCAATTGTATTAAGTATTAGTTTTACTCGGTTACTGCTATTAGGGAAACGGGGGCGTTTATTGCAATGCTAGCATCGTTTAGTACACGGCAGGTGACACCGCCTCGCCAATCTGGCAACAGCGCTTTTTCTAGCCCAGGGTAAGCGATTTCCATTTTCTTACAAGGGTCGGTTTCACCTGTTACTTCTAGAATAAGTTCGCCAATGACAAGCCGCTTACCTTGGTCTAGTGCTGAAAAGCTTAAACCGTCAACTAGCAGGTTTGCTCTGCGGGTAAACCAAGGTAGATTTTTATCTACCTCATTACAGGCTTGTTGCCATTGCTGGAGTGACATCACTGTTACTTGGCGTTTACCCGGGCGGCCAAAAATATCATTTTCGACTCCATTTTTCTGAGTGACGCTAGCGTGCTCAGTGGTGATCATCGCACCGCGTTTTTCAGTTTTATATGCAATACCAACTAGTTTTGTCATCGGTTCAATCCTTAGGTCCGGGTGATATAGCCATCTTATACCAATTCCATTAAAGATATACTCAGTTCAGAGCGTTCTCAGGGCTTTCAATTCCAGGCACATTGTAGAAAAAATTTAAGGTTAGCAGTGAGCGTCCTGAGACGCTCAGCTATTTAAGGTATGGGGAAATCAACTGATACAGCGCACATGGCACTCGATATACGACTAAATGAGCGCAACTCTTTAATGGAATTGGCATTACTTGAATATGGCGGATGCAGTGGCAATCAAATGGTCGCTAATCATGCCATGGACTGTAGCAAATGGTTATTCCCTCGGTAGAATTAATAGCTCAGAGTAAGGCGTACTAATACCCATTGTAGAAGGGCATATGCCTGTCCACTTGGTTGCTGTATTAACTTTGAAGGGAATGACCATCGCTATGCAAATGTGGTTAGCGTTGAGCTAGCACAATGCATCTGAAACGAATAGCTTAAGTAGGATCGGTATAGTTACTATAGGCCTTTCTTTATCAAATACTGATAAGGAGTGGCTTCTGTTTGACTGGCGATTAGCGTGTGATCCATGAATTCGCAAAAACTTGGAATATCACGTGTGGTTGCAGGGTCGTCGGCAATAATCAATAAAGTCTCGCCATCACTCATTCGTCTTACGGATTTGCGCACCATCATCACTGGCTCTGGGCATCTAAGCCCTAATGCATCAAGTTGATGTTGTGCGTTATTAAATTGGTCGCTCATAATGCCTCAGAAGAACGATTAAACAGAAGTGGCTAATATTACTCCAGAGCCGGCATTTATCCAAGTTGATTACTGGGTTTTGTGAGGTCGACTTTGTTTAATACAAGCACAATGTTCCACGTGGAACATTGTGAAATTAAGCTGTAAGTGGGGCGTAACTTGCCTTTAGAAGTTGCTTTAAATCTGTCGGCGATAATGCTATGTCTAAACCTCTGCGCCCGCCGCTAACATAAATGGTGCCTAGCTTGCTGCTAGAGTCATCAATAAAGGTTGGCAGTAGTCGTTTTTGTGCAATAGGACTGACGCCACCTAACACATAACCAGAGCTTCGTTGCACTTCTATCGCTTCAGCCATCACTGCCTTTTTAGCTTTGGCTGCCTTAGCTATCGATTTCATACTCAGCTTATTTGCTACAGGAATAATGGCAACGGCCAGTTGCTTAGCGTCGAGCTTTACTACTAAGGTTTTAAAGACTTGTTCTACCGGTACTCCTATTTTTTCCGCCGCTTCCAAGCCATATGCTTGGCAGGCGGGGTCGTGTTGATACTCATGCAGCTCGTGGGATATTTTCTGTTTGATCAGTAAGTCTATTGCTGGAGTCATAATTTTACCTAGTTCAAATCAAATCGATTTTTCCATAACTAAGACTTTTATACCGTGATAGGTAACTTGTTCTACAGCTTGCCAACCGAGCTTTTTATACAAGCCACCGCTCATATCTTCAGTCTGAAGATTGATACTGTTAATCCCGAGTGTTTTTGCTTTATCGATAATGGCGGTAATTAACCTCTCAGCAACGCCTTGGCCTCTTGAAGAGGTTTCTACATACACACCTCCTAGCCAATGTTCTCTGTCTGGGTAGATGTCCATTTCATGAAAACGTAGCTGGGCAGCACCAATTAATTTCTCTTTTTGCTGTGCGATAGTGATCAGTGGCAACTTGTCACTGTTGAGATAATCAGTGAGCTTTTGTTCAAGTTCCACTGTACTGCGCCCTTCACCAATATAGCCCCATTCGTCACTATACCACCTTGCTATTTGCGCTATCGATTCTGGTCTTTCCGATAGTAAAAGTAGTTGCATTATCTTGCGTTCTCCAGAGGCTTCTTGAGTCGACTAATTTAATAGTCACTAATGTTTTTTTTGCAAAAAAATACTTAATCTTAGTGGTGTATTATTTTGCTAAGAAGCCAATATACACCTTTGGTGGTGGCATGAAAGTAGGAATATGGAGGTTATGTCTGTTTTATCCAAAATTAGACTTTTTACTTAACTCCTTCTAAGTTGTTGTGATATATTGCATTTGTTGTTATCGAGGTGTGTTTTTCGTTACTGTTAATACAAGGGTGATAGTGTCGACATGGATGATGTTGAAAAGCCAGTAAAGGTGAGTTTCTGGAGTAAGCTGCAAAGTATAGCGTTAACTATTGTTGCGCTTATGTTGTCATTAGGGCAATGGAATGACACTAAAGATGCTGTTAGTAGTGCCTATGAAGCAGTTATCGCTAACTGGACAAACGACATAGAGTACAAGCACCTTTCTACTCTGCATGTCGGGCAAACTCAAGCATATATTACCAGTATTCTTGGTGATCCGCATGTATCCAAAAAATCCAAGTCTGATACTGATATTGTCTATTTTTATTACAGCAATAAGAAATACCAACTCACGCTAGCTATCAAAGATAAACGTTTATCAGGCTATGCTGTGGTTGGCTTAACTGCTGATTTTCAAGTCTCAATTCCTTATACATCCCAGACATTATTATCGACTCCGCTAGAACACTCTTTTTCTCAAACTGATAGTTATTTTTCTGATGCAAATAATCTTGAGTATTACGCTGAAGCTCATGATTTAGGTAAAAAGGTAATGTTCTATAACCTAATTTTGGGGGCTGTAAATTACGGTGACTTTAGTCCTGCTGATAGCGGTGCGGTAAAGACACTCAATGCTGAATTAGATCGTGGCATTGAAGATGTGAGCGCAGCATTGGCCACAAGCCGTAAGCTTACCCCGAACTATTTTGCGGTTACAGAGCTTGCACCCAAAGTTATGGTTGAAGGGCTGTTAACACATTTCGAATATAAGACACTTTTAAAAATAGATTAATATCAAGGATGAAGTATGAATCTAAAGCTGAGCGCTATATTTTTGGGGCTAACCTTGGTGGTAGCCTGTCAGTCAACAAGTAAGGCGCCTGATTGGTATTTAAATCCAACTTTGACAAATAGCGCGTCATTAGTTGCTGTTGGTGAGGCTACTTCACTTGATAAGGCCAAACAGAAAGCGATGAGTGCGCTGAATCAGCAACTATGGACTGAAGTGAAGTCAAAAGGTTTAAGCCGCAATATTGCTAACGACATCAATGGCCGTGAACATTATCAGCAGCTTAATGACTTTAGCGTGAATACTAAGACATCAGCAGTGGTGCTTAATGGTGTTGTATTCTCTAAGGCGCAACAGGTTGGTAAAGTCTTCTATGTTGAGGCTGTGGTCGATAAGTCAAATATAGAGGCGCAGCTTCTTGCTGATATCGAAAACTACAATCAACAAGTTCAGTTCGAGCTAGACAGTCTGTCCCAGATGGATTCACTCGTTTGGTGGCTGAAAAATGCTGATGTGACGACACTCGAACGAAACATGGCGAGTCGGTTATCTATGCTGACCGCATTATCCTCTGAAAAACAGACTTCCAGAAATCTTATTCCTCAATTAAAAGCAAAAGTGGCAGAGGTGCATTCAGGTATAAAAGTGGCTATTGCAGCGACGGTAAATGACCAGCTGATGAAAAAATCAATTACGGCTTATTTTACAGACTTCAATATACAAGTTGTTGATGCAGCATCAAGCAGCTATAGCCATAAACTTATTCTCGATACTGACTGGCGTAAGAACTACATATCCGACATGTATATCTCGACAGTCCAAGTGAATTTAGTTCTCAAAAATCATGCTGGTAACGTATTAGCAAGTAATGAAGTCATTGCCAATGCTAACTCGGTAACAAGTTATGAGCGTGCAAATGAGGGCGCCACTCGTAAATTTTCTGCTGAGTTAAAAGAGCAGAGCTTTTGGAAAGCTTTAGGGCTTTAGTTAATTTCTTATCATTGAATATGGATATCAATATGTATAAAAAAGCTTTTGTTGCATTAGCCGTATTAACTGCGGTAACGGGTTGTAAGTCAACAGGCCCTAATGTTTGTTCAGTATCGACTAGAGTCGAGTTGCCTGTAAGTAGCCATGTGGTTAAGGGCACTGCTAGCACTAAAGTTATTATTTTTGAGCCCGATCTAAAGGTTGATACTTCAACAGCAAGAAATATTACCGCCTCTTTCCATCAATCATTGACGAAGCAAGTTGATATTACTGGTTCTAAAATTGTGGATCGTAGTTTAGCGAAGAAGTTGAAATCAGAGTTACAGGTAGCTGAAGCAAGTGGAGTATATAGCTCTGAAGGTGTACCTGTGGCAGATTTTGCCATATTTACCGATATCGGTGTTGCTAGTTTTTCTCGTGAATTTAAGGCTGCTCACAAAGCTTACGACCCCATTGAAGATAAGCGGGTATACGTAGCGGCTGCATGTCATTTCGAGGCAAAAATAGAGGCAAGTACTAAAGCAGTATCATTACCAGATATGTTAACACTAGATCAAATTGAGTTTATTGGAGATAGTTCTCACTCATATGAGACGAGTAACTCTCGATGCCCAATTTCTAACGACCAGATCAATAGTATGGTTGCTGAAGCGGCTAAGTACTCAGTGACTCGTAATGATGAACTGAAAAACTTATTAGCACCAAGAGCGAGCATTGTAGAGATGCGACAGTGTGATGCAGGTACCATGGTACGTATCGATATGGGCAGCAACCATGGTGTTGAGCCTGAGTGGGACGTCGATTTTATTACTCATGAGAAAGTGACTAACTATGCTGGTGAAATTGAAATAGAAACCAGTGGCTATGGCGAAGGTGAAGTTATTAATAATGCTGAGCATGGCATTAAACCAAATCACTCTTGGGTAATTATTGATAACGATATGGCGGGTAAGGTAAAGCGTGGTGATACTGTAAAAGTAAAGTTTGAAGATGCCTGTAATGATATGTCCATTTTCGCTAGTTTATGCCATAAAACATCAGAAACAATGTCAAAAACATTTAGCTTTTAAAGGATTAAAATGAAAAAAGTATTAATTTCAGCAGCCGTTTTGGCAATGCTAGGTGGTTGTTCAAGTAACGATACTGTACAGAACGTGCAGCAGATCGACTGCTTTTACCCTGATGCTCCAACTGTTAGCGCGCCTCGTTGGGTGTGTGATGTTATGCCTGAAGGTATAGAAATGGGAGCGGTTGGATACGCCAAGAAGAGTGTGGCTGGATTGAGCATTATGCGAGATGTTGCTACCAATGATGCTCGAGCTAGATTGGCGCAGCAGTTTGAATCAAACGTTAATACCCTGTTCAAGCAAGCAACTAAAGCTAATGTAATCTCGACCACTGAAAGTGTGTCTGAAGAGGTTAATGAGTATTTTGAATCAGTCACTAAAAACGTAACGAGCCGTACTTTGTCTAATAGCCGAGTGATCGTTACTCAGCGTAGCCCAGGTGGTGGACTATATACGTTAGTGGGCATGGACAAAGTCACCTACGACGAAAACCTAGCAAAAGTGGTTGCCGCTGCGGGTAAGAAAGATCCTGAATTGTGGAATAAGTTTAACAACAAGAAAGCCGCTGAAGAGCTAGATGCGGTGCTTTCTACGTTACAAAAACTTTAATCTGACCTCGTTATAAGAAGGAAGCACTTTGCTTCCTTCTTGCTTTATGTTGGTCTTAATACGTTTCAGGCTGTGATGAAAGGATTCAAGAATGAAAACTCGTTTAACAGGTTTAATGACTTGCTTAATGCTGAGTGTGCCGTCGGTTTTTGCTGCCGATCGCTTTGCAGAGATTGATGCTGAAATAGATAAAGCTGGCTTTACTCAAGAACAAAAAGATAAGGAATATCAGGATTTTGTTTTTGCTTATATGGCTGAATATGAGAACTGGCGAGTTGAATACCTTAGAGAGTTCGATCAGTACAGAGCGGAAATCATCAAGAAGTGGGGCGTTGGTGATGTATCTGAGCGGCATAAGAGTGTTGAGTACTCCGCGGACCAAACTGTAAAATCCATTATCGATTATGATAATAATGAAGTTTCAGTTTCAATCCTGGTTGATAGCAATACCACCGATGATGAGGCGAAAGCTGAACTTAAGAAACAAGTCGCTGAATTAGCCGCAACTCCAGAGTCCAATGTATCTAAAGTTATTATTGCACTTGAACCAGAAGCTGTTGCTGCTGTAAAAGTAACCCCGGTGGCTTTCTCTGCTGAAAATGAAAAACAGGCTAAGCAAGTCATCATAGAGCAAACAAAAGCCCAGTTAGTTGAGATTGATAAAGAGTCGGATAAAGTCCAACTGGCCAAGACTGATAGCTTATCTATCGACATGATTGAACAGGTCACTATTCAGAAAAAGAAAAAGTTACTGGCGGTCGCTAAAGAGCGTTTAATTGCCGTTGCTGATGATTATGATAAGCAGCGTACAGAGAAGACTGCGAAACTAACAGCGAAGAAGATTGTCGAATACAAAGTAAAATTGCCTAAGAATGGCTTGAGCTCAAGAGCTAATGCTGTGGTTGATTTTGCACAGGAGGAGGGGGAAAGGTGGCAAATTTCATCTGCTCTGATTATGGCGGTTATTCATTCTGAGTCGAGCTTTGATCCCAAAGCAACCTCACCAATCCCAGCTTATGGTTTGATGCAAATTGTGCCAACTACAGCGGGCTATGATGTAAACCAGATCGTGAGAAAGATTAGTGAGCCGATGTCGTCTGGTGACCTGTACACACCAGATGTGAATGTCGAAACGGGGGCCGCTTACCTTAATATTTTAAATAAGCGCTACCTGAAATCTATTGAGAACGATGAGAGCCGTTTGTACTGCATGATTGCTGCATATAACACTGGCGCTGGTAACGTTGCTAAAGCGTTTAATGCTGATGGTGCGAGAAATATCAGAAAGGCGGCTAAAGTGATTAACAAGATGGCACCAGATGAAGTTTATCAGCACCTACTCCATAATCTTCCTTACGATGAAACTAAGCATTACCTTAAGAAGGTCAGTAGCCGTATCGAACTTTATCAGAATAAGATTTAATATTTTGAGTAATAAAAAAGCCAGCAGATGCTGGCTTTTTTATGAACGATTAACTAGGGGCTGTTGATCTTTCACGGT